>JAICKZ010000095.1 GCA_025927665.1 Steroidobacteraceae bacterium
CAAAATCATTTTTTCCTTATCGGTAAGAATCATGGCCTGCAATACGTTAACCATCTGCGCAATGTTTGCCATACGCACACGATCGGCATGACGAATGAAAATATTCAAATTGAGTGCCGCAAGCAACGCATCCCGTAAACTGTTTTGCTGAACAAGAAAACCGGGATTGCTACCGGGCGAAGGCGCATACCAACTGCCCCACTCATCCACTACCAACGCAACTTTTTTCTCCGGATCATATTTGTCCATGATGGCCGAATGTTTGTTGATCAAACTATCCATCTTCAACGTTTCCTTTAGAAATTCGGCATATTCTTTTTCTCCAAAACCAACGGACACGTATTTTTTCTTCCAATCGATGACCGTGTATTGATGCATGGACAAGCCATTGATGTCCCAACTCCAAGTGTGATCTTTATATGCCTTCATGATGGTTTCAGTCCATTCAGTCCAGCGCGGTCCATCACCGCCCGGTCCCACCGCAATTTTCAACATCTGATTATTGGTTTGTTGTTCTGGATTGAAATTATGAACAAAGCGGCTATAAATCTTCATCTGACTAAGATAATAATCGGGACTCATATTGCCGCCACAATCCCAGCTCTCGTTACCGAGGCCGACAAATGGCACCATGTAAGGAGCAGGATGGCCATTGGTCGCACGTTCTTTCGCCAAGGTGGTTGCTTGTGCGGACGTCATATATTCAAACCATTCTGCTGCTTCTTGCGGTGTTCCCGAACCTATGTTTACTGATACATACGGGGCCGCACCGATCTGGTCGACAAAATCCATGAACTCATGAGTACCGAACGTATTGGGCTCGGTAACGCCACCCCAATCGGTATTCACCGACACTGGTCGTTGCGTACCAATACCTTTGCGCCAATGATAGTAATCGGCGAAACATCCACCGGGCCAACGCACATTCGGTACTTTCAATGCTTTAAGTGCGGCGACAACATCATTGCGGATACCGCGAGTGTTAGGAATGGAAGAATCGGGACCGACCCAAATACCTTCATACACACCATGCCCCAGATGTTCCGCGAACTGACCAAATATATTGTGATCAATCTTCACGCCAGTGGTGGATGCATCAACAGTAATCTGTTGTTTCTCTGCAGCCTGAACAGTCGCAAACACCATCGCCATCAACACAGTGCATAAGGTCGCGTAACGCATTATTCTATCCCCACTTTTTTTGGTTGAAGCAAGCGAACCGATATTATCAGCGGCAGTGTTGCAGGTGTAAAAAATATTCAGGAAGCCTTCCTGTCGATCAAACTGTGGTTGACATACTGATCATCATCACCAAAACTCAATCAAGAGCACGTAAGGAAATTGCCCATCGTTATGTATGCTTTAAAATCAATGATAAAGTTGTCGTCAAACAACCCAATGCATATAAACTACGCACTACAAATTTATATAGAGTACGCAGCATGATTCGCGTTGAAAACCTTACCAAGAAATTCGCTGATATGACCGCCGTCGATGGCGTCTCGTTTGAGGTGGTTGCGGGTGAAATCTTCGCATTTCTTGGACCCAATGGTGCAGGCAAAACAACCACCATCAAGATGCTAACCACCTTGCTTGCACCGACCAGCGGCAAACTCGAAATCGATAATCTTGATACCACACGCAATCAACACGAGGTTCGCAAACGTTTTGGCATTGTCTTTCAAGATCCGAGTTTGGATCAAGAACTCACGGCGATGGAAAACATGGAGATCCATGGTGCGCTGTACAATGTGCCGCGCAAGCTACGCCGCGAACGGTCAGAGCTGTTATTTAAAACATTCGAACTGTGGGAAAAGAAAGATGCGTTTGTGAAAACATTTTCCGGTGGCATGCGGCGGCGACTTGAGATTGCACGCGGACTACTGCACACACCAAAGATATTGTTTCTCGACGAACCCACACTGGGTCTTGATCCACAAAGCCGCAATCAATTGTGGACGCAGGTTAAACATCTTAATCAGAATGAAGGCGTGACTGTATTTCTTACCACGCACTATATGGACGAAGCCGAACGGGTTGCCAGTCGCATTGCCATCATCGATCACGGCAAGATTGTTGCAATTGGTACTGCACAGGAATTGAAAGATAAGACGCAGACGTCATCGCTCGAAGAAGCATTTCTTGCGCTCACTGGCACGGCATTGCGCGATGAAAGTGTCAACCCGACTCAACGAATGCGTGACATGTCGCGCCTGTGGAGACGTTAACGTGGGTGCCATCTATGTGCTGTGGTTAAGAGAGTTGCGGCGTTATACACGTTCACGCGTGCAAATCGTCGCTTCGCTTGGTCAACCCCTATTGTATCTGTTTGTGATGGGCTTTGGATTGGGTGCGGTGTTTCAACAAGCAGGTCATGGCAGTTACTTTCAATTTGTCGCACCGGGCATTATTGCGATGACTGTGTTGTTCACTTCTACGTTCTCTGGTATCGCGTTACTTTGGGATCGGCAATTTGGTTTTCTTAAAGAAACCTTAGTTGCGCCCGTATCACGTTTTAGAATCATGCTTGGCAGAACCTGCGGTGCCGCGACCGTTGCAATGCTGCAAGGCATGTTGGTGGCGATCATTTGTTTTATCGCAGGATTTCGTCCGGTCAACATGGCGATGCTGCCACTTGCGTTTATATTTCTGATGCTGATTGCACTTGTCTTTGCGGCGATGGGAACCACTATCGGCGCTTCTTTAAAAGACATGCAAGGTTTTCAAATGGTGATGAACTTTATTGTCATGCCCATCTACTTTCTTTCCGGCGCGATGTTTCCTTTGGACAATCTTCCCACCGCACTTGCTGTTGCAACACAACTCGATCCACTTTCTTATGGTGTCGACGCACTACGCGCCATGCTCATTGGCCAAGCCCACTTTAATGTTGCTCGTGACGTTGTTGTATTGTTAGTCGTGGCATTCGCACTTATCTGTCTCGGCGCGTGGCGCTTTTCAAAGATTGAAGCATGATTGTGTCGTGTGCTCGTCTATATAAGTTTGAGGCACTCATACGATCTCATCGCTAGATATTCGCAATCAGAGTAAGTTGAATCTATTAATGTCTCGATTGTGCCCAAAGCAGTCGGTCGCATTACTCCATTGCAGTCATTCAGAATGGGGAAAGTGGACAACGAATTTAACAATACCAATATTTCGAGAACAAGCGCGTAACTATTTGCGAGTCGGGCGACCGAAGGGCACGGACATCATTGGTATGTTAGGCCACTCTTGCGACAAGAAACGAGAGTGCTGCGATAGTAGCCAAGCCGACGGTGACATAGCTGCCATACAACAGCCAAACACGTAGTGTCTTATATTTCTCGTTTTGCTCCCAGTTTCGTTCGTCCTCTGCGCGTTCAAGTTGTTTTGCGACGTTAAAGAAGCGCCTCGCGTCAATGTGCAACTCATATAGGCAGAATGCCACGGTAATAACGAATAAAACCATTGCTGAAATGAGACATGTTTTTTGAAAGCAAGAGTATGTATTGGGCTTTGAATCGGCGAGAGCTAAGAAGAACACGCCGGTAGCACCAGAGGCATATGCAAGAATGTAACCCTTTAGAGAGTTTCCTGCGTCCTTTGCGAGCTTATGAAAATCTGAAGCTAACATTGATTCCCATACGGCCTAACGTAAAATTGAGGGGCAGGTGGCCGCTGGCCTGTCCCGTTCGTATGTAGGGTCAGGTATCGTAGTTTAAATTATCGCTCTAATGCGCTCTTCAGTGCGAAAGCCCCTAATGCCTTAATTGCGTCAAATGTCAATTCAATACCTTTTGTTTTTGCTGTCGCCTTAATTTTTTCCCAGATAGTGGTTGATCTGATGGTATCAAGAAGATCATGACCTGACATGGTAAGTCGAGGGGCATAAAGACCGTAGCTGAATAGCCCATCTGCCGATCTTACAATTTGTAAGCCATCTATGTATCCACTATTAACCAGCAATTCATAGTGCCCAAAAACACGGCTCTCAACATCCCGATATTCTTCTAGCTGCTTTTCATAAGCATCCCATGCTGCTTGATCCGTCAACACTGGCTTTGGAGGAATTTCACGAAAAAGGTCGTTTTCTTCCTCAACGTCTGTAAGTTGCTTGCGTATCAAGTCCCAGTCTCGCTTCATTCTATATGCCTGCTGTAAGTGAGCTTGTTTGGTTGCGTTTGGTCTTGCCCCTTTATTTGTGTTGGCAAGCAAAGAAGTCGATCGATCCGATAGGCGTATTTGGTGACACTTCACTACCACCGCTGGAGAGGGTCTCATAAGAAGTTACATCATCGAAAAAGACACGTGCCCCGTGGTTGATGCTGTCGCACCAAAACCGTAACACGTGGTCACCAGATGCGTCGTCTACAGCCACATAAGCCATGTTGATCTTAACGGCATCCCTGAGCCTAATGATGCAACGTAGCTCTAGATAAAGGTCGCTGCCGTTCTCGGCCATGATCTTTACGCGCTGACCATCTGCCGTCACCCTTTTCCATCCGCTAGGAAGCTTTTCTTTTGATTCTCGCTCGTAACCAGAGTGAGACTGATTGGTCGCGCATTTTCGCACCTGCTGCCAGCGCGCCATTTCTTCCTGAGCGCTACGTTGTTTGTCTGTCGGTGATTGCGAGTAAACAGGCATTGCGGTGAGAATGCCCACTGTCGTAAGAGTAATTAAAGGGAGCAATATCGCATCAAGTTTCTTCATTTCGCATCTCCAGTTCAATATTCAAAATGTGTTTAAGTTGAGTGCTGGATATTTTCTTCCGCTATGAGCCGATCCTGGTCAGTATCAATGGCCCACTGTGAACCAGAATTAGTGCCTGATTTGACGGGAATGCGCACTTAAGCTAGTGATTGGAATTCACTTCCTTTATTGTTGATGCCAAGCTTGGGTCGTTGGTTGCGATTGCCGTTGCGACGGACCCGTAAAAGCCAGCTTCTTGCGCCGCGTAGATCGCATCCTGTATCGTCATCCGCCCATTTTCAACAGAACGCTGAAGTGCCACAGCAGTATCAGTCGCCATTTCGCTGAAATCACGCGCTCGTCCGTAAGAGTCAGAATACTGCACTCCTAAACGTCCAAGCATTAGAAGGTTGCTGGCAACCTGACCATTAAATTTTAGATTATAAATTGCGCGTTCATAATTTTGATTACTTATCTCGATGTCTCCGAGACGAATTTTGCTGTTCCCTTTTTGTGTCGACGCGTGCTTGAGGCCACTAGGCTCGGTGGTAAGGTGCGCTGCCAATCGCGAAGCTCCCATTGTCTGGTACATCAAGCTAAGTGGGCTTGAGTGGTCGATGGTCTCGTCATTGAATCCCAACTCGTAAAGCGGCTTGCGAGAGGTTTGCCGCACCTTCATGCGACAGATCTCCCGCATATACGCTGAAGCTTTAGATGCATCGATGATGCTCTCTTTCCAGGCGGCTAGGGCAGCAGGCGTCATACCGTAGGGTGCTACACATGGGTCTACCTGGTTACTAGGTGCTGCCTCAAGATGAAGACTGTAGACAAGAATTGCTACAGCCAGTGTGAGATGAAGCCGTACTTTTATTCTCACCGCTGTGACTCCTTAGCATTCTGACGGTACGGAGGAAAATAAAGCAGGCTACTGCAATAAGTCCACATAGGCATCAACGGTGTGCGGAACGGGTCACGATTCGGGTGCTTTCTACACGGACATCTTTTGACTATCTGCTATTCAGCGGCTGGTGTACAGGATATCGGAATTAGCTCTTGACCGACCGGTATTGGCCGGTTCCCCTCCGACGAACTCGATGCATGACAAGCAATGAATGTTAGTGAATCATTGTTCAATCGGCAGCGCTCCGGATCCCTGCACTGACAAAGTATCCCAGGAGTGCGAGGCGGTTGATGGGTTATAGTGCTGGATGGAATATCGTTCACTCGGCCTATATTCGCCCTCGCTAAGATTTTGTGCGACGAAGATCGAGCGTCACGGGATTCGATTCATTGTACCCATCGTTAGCAATAACGCGAATTCGGTGATGCGCACCATGAAGTTGTTCCGCTGTCAGTTTCAGTGTTGATTCTTTTAGTCCTATTGCGAGTGTATCCCAAGTACTGCCTTCGTCACTGATTTGAACCAAGTATGTCAACTTGTCTTTGTCCGCATCAGACCCCACCCAACTCAACGCGTGATTGGACTCACAACTACAGCTTGTTTTCACTGTGACTAACTTGAGACCTTTGATAACGGGTGAATGCGCAGACACATAACGAGTATTGACCACCTTATCGTTCAGTATTAAATCAATGCGTGCGATCTTATTACTCGCAGGAATGACAAGCTGCACGAGCCCTGTCTTATCTGCACCAGGCGGGATGTCCGTATCCTCACGTACCCAGGTTGAATAGGAACTAACTTTACCGTCCTTGTCGGAAATGCGGATTGCAGCGATCTGATTAGGTTGTACGGCTAACGATGTAGCACGACTTACATGATCTATATGCCGCAGCACCCCCGTGTGTCGGGTGAGATTGACTGCTGCGACTACGCTCAAAAAATTTCCTGTCATTACTTCGTTTGCCAATGGCTTAGAAATTTTTGCGGCTGCATTATTCAGTCGGATTGCACGCATCAGCACTGAAAAACCGTTCTCTGCGCGCAAGCGTTGTAGCACCGCATTGTAATTGTAGGCACTGAACCACTGCGGTTGGTTGCAGTAAGTCATGATATCAAACGCCAATGGCGCTATCAGCGTTTGCGGAACCGCATTGGCGAAATCCCCTTTATCTAATCCAACGTACGTCAGATTATTGTCGGATATCTGCCCATTAGGATTGGGAAAACTTGAATCATCGCTACTGTTGTTGTTGCAGAAACCCGGATGTTTGCGGCCAAAAGTGTGGGTGAGTTCATGTCCGCCATACCAATCACCAAACGAACCATCGTTGTCCCCTGAAACATTCAATGGACGTCGCAGACCAGTACCGGATGCAGTATCACCAGTAGGTGACGATGCCACCACCGAGGTGTCTGGGTTGTCCGGGATTCCTGAAGCACAGCCGCGCATGAAACCACCATTGTTGATAACCAACCCAATGTAATGGGTGTGCGTATCACGACCTGCAGCAACTTCTGTTGCCCGTATCGCTGACAATTGCGCATTTGCGGTGTCGCAGTCAAAGGGGAAAGTACTGTTGGCGGTAACGGTCGTGGTGCTGAACTCAAATTGACTTGCCGGATAAACTCGACGTATCCACGATTGCAACAGATTGAAATCCAAATTTCGGGGCGCATTGAGGCCAGGCGAATTGCCAATCTGATATTGCAAGCCAACGATGCGCACCCGCAGTGTTGGCATCGTTATGAAATGCACGAAGGTCGGTCGCCCATTATAAAACGCGTTGTCGCAACCTCCACAAGGAATGCCCACTGGACTTTGTGGACTACCATCCACATCCAACGATAGTTCGAAGTGCACTCCCCCTTCAGTAATCCACTCAGTAGGTAGTTCAAAATTCAGTCCACCATCGAATTGTGGCCTCACTCGTCTTGAGCGAAAGTCTGTATTCTGATCAACCGATATTTCGTTGCTTGAATGCACGCTACCTTGTAGCTGTGGTCCGGTATCATGTTCATTATTGAGTGGACGATACGCGTATAAGGTACCGCGCACATGATCGATCTTGGGGGTAGAACCAATGGTGTTCAGATAGACGCGAACCATAGTGGGTTTGTCTGCGACCAAAGGTACGCTACCCGGCACGTTCTGTACTACTTGAGTAGTTTCAAATCCAAGAATGTTGAAGTGCTCGTCGGCGGCGATTGGTACATAGTTCAGCACTAGTGAGGTTTGTGTTGTACCGTGACAATCCTTTACCGTAATGGTCAGTGTGCTCACGCCAGGAACCAATAAACCATTTATCCAGGTTGGACCAAATGAACCGCTGAACCCTGGATAATTTACCGAGTTAGTCTGTCCATTGCCAGAGTCTGTCACCGTAGTGACAGCAAATGGATCCTCGGTCGCAACATGAAATGCAATTAGAAATTGATTGAATTGCAACGTTTGCCCGGCAGCTGGTTGAAAGACATTGATGACGGGATCTTGAGTTGCACTGCAAACCGGCGGTGGACCGGCCGTATCGAACTCCACATCGTCAATCGCCAAGCCGTTGGTAAACGACACACTGCCACCGATTTCGACACCTATCGTTACCCGAGTGATGGTTGCTGTCGTGACGGAGATTTCGATAGGCGTTTGAATGGATGTCGGCGCAGTATTATTGCCAAGGTTAATATTGGTTTGACCAACCTGTGTACCGTTGCTTGCAAATGCACGCATAACTACCGTAATGGGTTGCGTCAACGCACTCGAATATCCGGCCCATGCCTTGACTCGCGCTTGTGGCTGCGTGAAAGACATTTCGATAGGCGCACTGCAAAATTCTGCAGCGTAACAAGTCTCAATCGCTTTGGTTCCCGAATGAGCAAAGTTGGGGATCGCAATTCCTTTGGAGTAATCAAGCGCAACGGCGTTGAAAATCACGCCTTTAGCGGAATAAAAATTTAACACTGGAATTACGCCACCTGTCCCTGGACCATCCGGTGACATCTCTTCGAAAGTAATAACTTGAGCTCCCTGAGCCCT
The DNA here is from genome assembly GCA_025927665.1 of Steroidobacteraceae bacterium. Taxonomy (GTDB): domain Bacteria; phylum Pseudomonadota; class Gammaproteobacteria; order Steroidobacterales; family Steroidobacteraceae; genus CAILZL01. The sequence continues at coordinate 8,608 of JAICKZ010000095.1, forward strand.
ACTGATGATTGACATCCAAATCAGTGCGATGCATAACAATACTCGCCAATCAGCAAACCAAATATTTACCCGTTGCATAGCCTGTGCTGCAAATTGAATAGGCTGAATCATCGGCTGGCTTTCTGGAACAAAATCACTTGAAGAGCGTTGTTGATGTATATTCATGGCTTGCTCAGTGGTTTGGACAATCTAGCGTTGAGAAACCCAATTCGGATGCCAACGTGGATCATCTTAGCTGTCCAGTTTGCGTTGAGTGATACGAATATCTGGTCGAATACCATGAAAAGGCAGCAAGCTGATGTATGCACATCCGGCATCACAAACGCCTATAGGTCACCAGAGACATGCAGTGCGCCCACTTTAATCAGTGCCGCGTCCCAACAAGACCGATTTCGCTGCCACTTCGCACGGTAGCAGACGCAGAGCTTACAGGCCCATATGGGGCTGGAATCGATGGCTGTCTCCTTATGGACTACGCAGCTCGCCACTTAGCTGGACTACAACGTCCTTCTTGCATACTTGACTGTTCCTTTCTTATAAAAGCCATCTGACCATGATGAATCTGGAACCAGGTAGATGGGGTGAGATTCCAAATCCTTCTTGGGCACGTTATTAATAATGCTGCGGTAATGATAGTGCTGCCACAATCGCATGAATTCACCGAAGTAAATGTCAGCGACGCGTTTATCACAACGGATGATGAGCATATTTTCATCGTTGCTTTTAGTAGATGCATCGCTGAAATTCGCAGAGCAGGAATGACGATCGGATCGTCGTCTACCGGGTCCACTGGCATGTATTTCCCACGAACAATCATCAATTAAAAAGAAGTCGTTTGATCTTATGAAAGCGAACTCTTGAAATAATTCACAATGTCCCGGTTTACTTGATACGTTAAACACAAATCAGAAATGATTACGTTTTAAGGTGCCGATGATGAACTGTTGTGATCGCTTTTCATGAAAAATATATTGATATAGATACTCGGGTAATACAGCAGTGGCAATAATCTCGAACGCAAGCTGTCCCATATTCACACTAACGCAAGTTGAACCGATTATTGTTGGGCTTCGAATACTAGAACTCTGTTTTGTTGACGGACCATCTGCGTTACGCGCACAATGACATTGCTTAGTCGAAGCCTCCACGTCCGCGGAAAGGGCAGCGCCCACGACAAGACGACTTGCTCGTTTAAGTCTGTTTCCCTTATTTGCCTGTGCGGACGCAGGTGTTTGATAAGGGGAATTTCATGACTGACTCACTCGGATCATACGTTCACTTTCGTCTCAATCTTGAACAGCAGAAAAAGCATGCCAAAGATTTATTAAAGGCTGCACGTGCTGGTGATCCCCATGCTCTGGGCCAATTCAAATCAGTGCCAAGGTTAGCTGAAGCGCAATACCTGATCGCAAAGGAGCTACGTTTCGATAATTGGGCTGCCCTTAAAAATCACATCGTGCGAATGAATGACGAACAAGCTGCGATGATGCAGCCATTGCACTTAGATACAACATCTTTTCTCGACGGAGATCAGCGCACACTGCATATTCGTTGTGGTAGCGATCTTAAACATCTATTGCAAGCAGCCGGTTTCAGCGGAGATTTTTACGAACACAGTTATCCTTATCTGATTGGTCCTGTTCGCGAAGGGGCAGGCTCTCTTAACGAGCGTGCACAATTCTTGGTCGATACCTTTGCAGATTCGCGCGATCCACCACTTCAATACAATTCAGTTCTGCAAAGTCTGGAACGAGATGAACAGCAACTCAACGACTCTGCAAACTATGATCGAGTTGTCATCTGGTGCGAGTTTGACTGTTATGATCAGCTTATGCTGGAACATTATGCGATGCACCGCCGTCCCATGCATTTGGAATTGATCAACATTAAAGACTTCCCCGGTGCAACCCGATTCATTGGCCTTGGGCAACTGCCACCTGAAGCGCTGCGTATATTATGGACAACACGCAAGCCAGTGACTCACTCGATGTTAACCTTCGGACTTAAAACATGGCGCGCTCTCATTAACCCGGACCCACGCGAGCTTGCGTCGATCATGCGCGCTGGCTCTTCAGAATTACCACTGCTCATCAACGCACTACATCGCCATTTACGCGAATTGCCTTCAGTAGTGAATGGCTTATCGTTCACTGAAGAGATGACACTGCAACTACTTGATGAGAACGAGATGA
>JAICKZ010000201.1 GCA_025927665.1 Steroidobacteraceae bacterium
AGCGGACCTCAGAAGGGAGTGAAAGTCCGCCAGGGGATCCAACACACAGTGAGCATCAACAGAAAATCAACTCTAACGCAACAAACTTTAACTCAAACGATCTAGTGCAATCGTGACCATTGCAATACTTTAATATCGCCTGTATCGCATTCTAAATTGCGTGCCAGTACCATGGCTGCTTCGCGTGTATCGCCACGAGGCATTACTCTGTTCACTTCAACCACGCCACGAAACTCGCTTAAACCTTCAGGCTTGGTTTCTTGCATCAAGAAGTGGGTGTAGTACTTAACGCTCATGGGCCCAAGCTTAGGCATGGTCGAAAACGCAATCCGTGACTACCATCGCAAAACAATACCCATGGTTAATATTCAGGTATTTTCTTATGACACGTTACCGTCCGCCCCAATCCAAAGGTTCGAAGTTCATCACACAATCGGGATGGCAACGCCTCAAAGATGAATTGGATTACCTATGGCGCATAAAGCGTCCGCAAGTAACGCAAGCAGTTTCAGAAGCCGCTGCGCAAGGTGATCGCTCAGAAAATGCCGAATATATCTATGGTAAAAGGCAACTGCGCGAAATTGATAGCCGCGTACGATTTTTGCGACAACGATTGGATGACATGGTGATTGTCAATCAAAAGCCCTCTGATCCGGCACGAATATTCTTCGGTGCATGGATAACGCTTGAAGATGATGCTGGTAACGAAGTTGAATATCGAATCGTCGGGCCCGATGAATTTGATGCCAGTAAGAAGCTCATCAGCATGGATTCGCCCTTGGCGAAAGCCTTGTTCAAAAAAACACTTGATGATGAAGTTAGCATTGAAACGCCCGGTGGACGCAAAACTTATGCAGTAATTGCACTCAGCTATCGTGATTTCGAAGATCGCGACTGACTTGATTTATTTTGCCAACGATTTGCGCCTAGATGCGTTACGTTCGACGGAATCAAGCCCTACGCTCGTCAATCTATCCTCAAGTCTATCATAATACGGTCGAATGCTAACGTGACAGTTTGAACTGCAATTCCATCATTCAATCTTATTACCAGATCCAGGTTTTCTATGAAAGGCATTCATCTTACCGAGTTTATCGAATTTGCCGAGCAACGCTTTTCACTGAAAATCGCCGATGCCATGCTTACGCCACACGGACTGCCTTCTGCAGGTGTGTATACACAAGTAGGAACTTATGATCATCAAGAACTGGTCGAATTAGTACGACGACTGTCACGACTTACTTTTATTCCGGTGCCACAACTGTTTCGGGAATTCGGACAATATCTTTATGGCCGTTTGACAAAACTATATCCACGCTTGTGCGCGCCCTATCGTGATTCTCTCGAATTGCTGGAGCATGTTCATACACATATTCATCGCGAGGCTAGCAAATTACACGCTGACACCGAGATGCCCCTGCTTAAAGCTGAGCGCATCGATGCCGATCACTTGGTTCTGCACTATGAATCGATGCGCGGCCTGGCCGATTTGGCAGAGGGCCTGATCCAGGGTTGCGCACGACACTTTAACGAAACTGTGGATATCCTGCGCGATAACGATCCACAAGCCCCTGGGACTCGTACATGCTTCCGGCTAACAAGACTTCCGAATCCGTAGATGATGCAGCGTTGTACCAACGCTGTTTTGAACGCGAACGTCGTGCACGACAACAAGCTGAAGCGGTACTGGAAGCCAAGAGCCTTGATCTTTATCTGAAGCACGAAGAGTTGTTGCGCGTTAACGCCACACTGGAACAACGCATCGCAGAACGCACCCGTGAGCTTGGCGATGCGGTCAAACAAGCCGAGAGAGCCAGCGCCAGCAAAAGCGATTTTTTGGCGAGAATGAGCCACGAAATTCGTACTCCCATGAATGGCGTGCTCGGCATGCTTGAAGCATTGCGTATCACTGGATTGAATGACAAGCAACAACAGTATCTGGACATCGCGTATGAGTCCGCAGAAGCTTTACTTGCATTGATTAACGATATTCTGGATTTTTCAAAGATTGAGGCGGGTCGCTTATTAATTGAATCAATCAACTTCGATTTATACAATTTGCTCAGTAATTTGTTGCAGATGTGGCAACCGCATGCACATGACAAAAAACTACAACTGGCATTGCAAATCGATTCAGAAGTGCCGCAGTGGTTGGTCGGTGATCCAACCCGCCTTAATCAAATATTAACCAATCTGATTAGCAACGCTTTGAAGTTCACCAGTGAAGGCAAGGTCATCATTCAGTGTGATACTTTGACACCCACAGGCGTCGACCCCGTCACGTTGCGTTTCACCGTTCAGGACACGGGCATTGGCATGACTGAAGAAGTTTGCCAACGACTGTTCACAGCTTTTGAACAAGCCGATGGTGCAGCGACCAGTCGTGTATATGGTGGCACTGGCTTAGGACTCGCTATCTGCAAACAGCTGGCGCATTTAATGGATGGCGAAGTTAGCGTCGAAAGTGCTGTGAACGTGGGTTCATGCTTTATGTTGATACTACCGATTGGCATCGGTGTTGCCATCACTTCGAAACCGGAATTCGTTGCACCGATATCGCTAAGCACAAACAATATTAAGCATCGAATACTGGTAGTGGATGATAATGAAACCAATCGTCGCGTAGCCTTGGCAGTACTTGAACACCTCGGTTTCGACACTCAATTTGCATGCGATGGTAAAGAAGCTTGCGATGCGATTCAAAAAGGTAATCTTTCTTTGGTATTGATGGATTGCCACATGCCGGTACTTGATGGTTTTGAAGCAACACAATTCATTCGCGCTTGGGAAAAAGAAACTGATCGCTCTCCCATACCTATCGTTGCAGTATCCGCAAGTGCATTTCAGGAAGATCGAGACCATTGTGCTGCAGTAGGCATGAATGACTTTGTCGCGAAACCTGTAACACTAACATCGTTGCAAACTGCAGTGCTGCGCTGGTTGCCAACAGTGCCCACAGAATCCAATCTATCCGCTACAAACACAGAAGATAATCGCAACAACGACAAAGGTAATTTATTTCCAGAACATATTTTTGATCGTGAACAGTTTTTGGAAATGCAACTAATCACTGGCGCGCAGTTCAATCCATTGCTAGAAAAATTCTGCGCTGACTCTATGTTGCAGATTCAAGGTATGCGCAGCGCATTGGTCAATGACGATCCAGAAGCACTACGTAAGTGTGCGCACAAATTAAAAGGATCGGCGGGTAGCATCGGTGCCAAGGTATTATCGAAAATTTGCCAACGCATGGAAGAATGCGCGCGTGCAGGTGACATAGAAGGTGCAAATGAAGCCATAGACACCACCGGTGTGTGCCTAGATGAAGTGATCGAGTTCATCAAAAAGCAAATTAGTACTTAGTCATAATAAATACCAAGTAAATTGAACCTGCCATGATAGGCGATTGCAGAATTTTAATGATTTAACAATCGTAGTGATCTTCTGATCAATTCTATTAACCAGATAGACAACAATACCGTTCGTCCTGAGCTCCGTTCATCCTGAGCCTGTCGAATGACGAAGGGCCTTGCTCAGATAAAAGAATGCTCCGACAAACTCAGCATGAACGTAAGTCAAAGATTGTTAACTGCCGCGTTAATAGTAACTAATTGTTGATGGCAATCACATTCGGTCCACATTCAATGCACAGCCAACGGCATGAGTGTTAACGCGTTAACAGATTTGTTTCCAGGGTTACATGTTTGTCCCGCTCGGCCGTTAAATCACATGCAGAATTTTAACTGGAGAGCGCACATGATTTCGTTTGTTAAACCTAGCGCCGCGCAACGCGGCTTCACGCTGATCGAACTTGTAGTGGTCATCGTTATCCTTGGCATCCTCGCAGCGTTTGCCGTGCCAAAATTCATGGGATTGGAAAAGCAAGCTCGTATTGCTTCGGTTAGTGCATTGGAAGGTACATTGCGTAGTGCTGCAACGATGGCATATGGAATCGCATTGGCAACGGGTCAAACAGCAGCAACAGGTTCAATCACCGTCAATGCCGTGGCAGTACCTGTTGCGTTTGGCTATCCCACTGCGGCATCTATTGGCACTTTGGTTGATCCAAGCATTATCAATGCTGCCGCAGGTAGATTTACTAATACTAATGGTGTGTTCACGTTGAATGGCGCAACCACCACTGCACAATGCAAGGTTACGTATACGGCAGCACGAAACGCGAATACACCAGCAACGGCTGCGTCCGTCACTAACGGTTGTTAATCAATATACATTACTATCATCATGCGCAGGATGCTTCATCGCCAGGCTGCGATGCACTTCCTGCGCGGCTCGTCGACACTCTCTCGAATCCGTGGCTTCACGCTTATAGAGCTGATTGCCTGCATCATCATCATCGCAATTCTCTCGGCCGTAGCTGGTCCAGCGATGTTCGACAATACTCCTTTCTCACAACGCGGTTATGCGGATGAAGTGGCTTCGGCCATTCGTTATGCAAACAATCTGGCTGCAGGCAGCAACTGCAACGTTGCCGTAACACTCACCGCGACGGACTATCACGTTTATCAACAGCGCAGAGCCGCTAATTGCAAAGCAGTAAGCGGCTTTACCCTGATCGCGCAACGCATAGATGGCGGAGCCATGACAAACACAGCACCCGCCAACGTCACGCTTTCCCCTGCAACACAAATCATTTTCGATAATCAAGGAAGAATTATCAGCGGCACAACATCACTGATCGTGGGCACTCACGCCATAAACATTGATCCTGTTACCGGCATGGTTACCGTGCAATGAACTCGTTTACACCACAACGCGGAATGACATTGATAGAGCTCATTGTCGCCATTACCATTATCGGCATATCAATAATAAGCATATTAGGACTGCTTTCATTCCAAGCCAGTCGAAGTAGTAATGCAATGATACAGGCGCAAGCAGCACAAATTGCTGATGCTTATTTGAACGAGGTAACTCAAAAATCGTTCTTACCCTTGGCAAATCCAAGCGGTCGCGCCAATTTTAATGATATAGATGATTACAATGGATTGAACGATGCCGTGGCTACAGATCAGTCTGGCATGCCCGTACCTGGATTGGATGGATTTTCTGTCAGCATTCAAATCATTGCAACAACACTAAATACTGTTCCTGCCAAGAGAATTGACGTTACTGTTCAACACATTAATGCTCCTTCTGTTGTGGCAACAGGTTATCGGACGCAGTAATGACGACTGCACGCATCAACACAAATTCATCTCATTCGGGTTTCACTTTAGTGGAATTAGTAGTAACCATTGTGGTATCTACCATTGTAGTGGGCTTCATAGCATTGTTCATTACTACACCGATAGATACGTACACGGCACAAGCACGTCGCGGAGAGCTGGTTATCGAAGCGGATCTAATTAAACGCAATATTGATAACGACGTTCGATATGCTGTCCCTAACAGCATTCGGTCAATCAATACTGGAACAACAAGCATACTTGAAATGCTGTATTCAATTGATATGGGACGCTATCCTGCTACCGGTACCGTAATCCCCGCGACTGAAAGCCTGGATATTGGTACACCGGATAATGCATTTTCGACCTTTGGAAAATTTAATCGTGGTGCATCTTCCGTATGTCCCCCTGGAAGTCGACTGGTGATAGGGCAAGATCAATCGTTTGCGAACACAAATGCATACGCTGGAGCACAAGTCATTACCCCCAGTACATCAACTCTCGTTTGCAACAGTGTTGTTGGCAAATCCAATGTAACGATCACTCCAGCATTTAACTTCCTTGCGGGGTCACCAACGCGGCACGTATTTGTAGTATCTGGATTAATTGCCTATGTATGTGACAAAACCGCGCATACACTAAAACGTTATTTTGGATATCAAATCGCCATCGGTATCGCAGCAAATCGAAATGCAGCACCTATCATCGGCCTGGTTTCACAGGACATCAAGAACTGCAACTTCAACTATTCTAACAGCACATCTGTCCGTGGCGATTTGGTCAGCTCCAATTTTCAATTACAACGGTCAGGGGAAATGTTGACATCAATGGTACAAAGTACGGTGGAGAATACGCCGTGACCAACAG
>JAICKZ010000100.1 GCA_025927665.1 Steroidobacteraceae bacterium
CGGGTGCAAGCATCATCAATGATATACGCGCGCTGACGGAACCGAATGCACTTAAAGCCGCTGCCGAAACCACCGCCGCAGTATGTTTGATGCACATGCAAGGTCAGCCTACTAACATGCAGAAGGCACCGCAGTATCAAGATGTGGTTGGAGAAGTTCGAGATTACCTGCAGTCGCGCATCGCCGCTTGTGAACAGGCCGGTATTACTCGGCGACGATTGATCATTGATCCTGGTATTGGATTTGGTAAAACCATGCAACACAATATGAGCTTGCTAGCGAATGTGTCGGCATTCAAAGTGATGCGGTGTCCAATACTGATCGGCGCATCGCGCAAGAGTATGATGAGTCAGTTATTGAATCGCTCTGTCGATCAACGTGTACATGGCGGTGTCGCTATTGCAACTGCAGCGGTGTTATCCGGCGCCAAAATTATTCGTTCACATGATGTTGCCGCGACGCTAGATGCAATTCGGGTTGCGACCGCATTGCTTGAGCATGGTTATACTCGTCTCAACACGTAAGATTCAAGATTGTAATGTTGGCGAAACGTCATACCCGCGAAGGCAATATCCAGTTAACTGGATTCCCATTTGCACGAGAATGACTCATCATTTGGTTTTAATATTTGGGTGAATTTTCGTGGCCGGCGTGTGCCGATAGGTCTGCTCAGCGGTGATAGATTTATTCGAATGTTTCCGCAGTAAATTTCATGGCTGGAGAAATGAAGTGAGTCGAAAATATTTTGGAACTGACGGAGTTCGTGGTCATGTGGGACAAAGTCCCATGACGGTAGATTTCGCATTGCGTTTAGCCAGTGCGGCCGCACGGATACTGGCGCCCGATGGTGGAACCGTTCTCGTTGGCAAAGATACGCGGCTGTCTGGGTATATGTTCGAGTCCGCGTTGGAAGCAGGTTTTGTTGCAGCAGGTGTGGATGTGATGATGATCGGACCGCTGCCGACACCTGGTATTGCGTATCTCACCAAAAAATTCCAATGCAGTTTTGGCGTCGTCATCAGCGCTTCGCATAATCCATTTTTTGACAATGGTATCAAATTTTTTGATTCGCAAGGCGGCAAGTTAAGTGATGAAGTTGAAGCGCAAATCGAAGCACTACTTGATTCACTGCCAATCACCTGCGAATCGGAACGCTTGGGTAAAGCAAGGCGAGTGGATAAATCGCGTGTTGAATATCAGCACTTTTGTATGGCAAGCATTCCGAAGGACATTAATCTTTCTGGCTTCAAGATCGTCATCGACTGTGCACATGGTGCGGGCTACAAAGTGGCTCCGCGCATATTGACGGATTTGAACGCGGAAATTATTCCCATCGGTTGCTCACCCAATGGCCGCAATATCAATGCAGGATGTGGTTCAACTTCACCCGAGTTACTGCAACTCACAGTACCTGGTGTGCGTGCTTGTGCCGGTATTGCGCTTGATGGTGATGGTGATCGTTTGGTGATGGTTGATCATCTTGGTCGTACAGCGGATGGTGATCAATTACTGTATATTCTTGCCACTGCGCGCAAAGCAGCGGGTCAACTCAATGGTCCAGTGGTTGGAACGGTGATGAGTAACCTCGGATTGGAACATGCGCTTGCAAAGCAGAGCATTGATTTCCATCGCGCTAAAGTGGGCGATCGTTATGTGCTTGAGCTAATGCGATCGACAGGCGCGGTGTTGGGTGGTGAAACTTCTGGGCACGTACTGAGTCTCGATCACGCAACCACAGGTGATGCGATGGTGGTGGCATTACAGGTCTTGGCTGTTATGAAACAGACCGGCAAGAGCCTGGCAGAACTTGCTGCCGGTATGATGAAGTATCCGCAGATCATGGAAAATGTTCGGATCGCAAAAAAAATGGATCCTGACAAATCTACAGCCATTCAAGATGCAATCAAACAGGCTGAGAAAAAACTCGCGGGTAACGGACGTGTCGTGTTACGCGCATCGGGTACCGAGCCTTTGATTCGTGTCATGGTGGAAGGACGTGAGGAATCGATAGTAAAAGCATTGGTGAAAGAATTGGTTACAGTAGTGATTGCGGCCGCGCAGTAGCGCAAGCAAGCAATTTTTCTTATGCGTTATTTGGTTTTTGAAACAGGAGAATTGTCATGACATCGATTCTGAAGTTGACATTAAAATTCTTGATAGCGTCATGGTTGATTATGGCTTCTCAGATGGTGAGTGCTGCCATGGTTACCAAAACGATTGATTATGATGTGGATGGCAAGCCCATGCAAAGCGTACTCGTGTACGACAATGCGGTGAAGACTCTGCGTCCGGGTTTGGTCATGGCACCCGATTGGTTGGGGATAAACAATAATCAAATTGCGTTGGCAGAACAAATTGCAGGCAAAGATTACGTCGTTCTCATCGCGGATGTATATGGCACTGCAGTGCGCCCTACTTCAGCCGCAGAAGGCGGTGAAGCCTCAAAAACAATGTATGAACATCGCAGTGATTTGCGTGCGCGCATCAATGCTGCTTTGACACAACTTAAATTGCAAGTTGGCAAAGCGCCACTCGATGGGCAGCACTGGGGTGCTTTTGGTTTCTGTTTTGGTGGTGCGGCAACATTAGATCTTGCGCGCACGGGTGCAGATGTGCAGGCAGTAGTGACCTTTCATGGCAATCTTGCAACTGACGATCCGGCACTGGCCAAAAATATTAAAGCCAAAGTATTGGCGATGAATGGCGGTGACGATAAATTCGTCCCGGATGATCAAATTATTGCTTTCCAGAAAGAAATGCGTGATGCCAATGTGGATTGGCAGTTCGTAAATTTTGGCGGCGCAGTACATTGCTTTGCTATTCCAGCAGCGCACGGCGAAGTACCAGGTTGTAAATATAATGAACGAGCTGCAAAACGTTCGATGGCATTGATGCATAGCTTTCTTAACGAGACGTTTGCTGCGAAGTGATTCGTTGCGTCGGTTAGCCTGTACGCTTTCATTCCTATTTTATGAGCATCATAAAGTGATGCTCATTTTTATTCTTGCAACTTAGATGCGGATCGGGATAACGGTGTATTCAAACTTTGGATTCCAATTTGTTAACTTCAACTTCATTGTCAGATTGTTGCAATCATCGTGAACTCATCAACAGTGATATGTCGACATTAAGATTGCGACAAGCTATTAACGTTCGAGCAGCCAAACATTACCGTTGTTAGACCATTGCTGGTAAGCGAGATGATGACCGTCTGGCGAAGGAAATGCCCAGCTTTCATTGCTGTTTAATTGATATCGTAATGTATTGACATGGCCACTTAAGGAAACATAGAGCATCACCAGCGGCGTGGTGTCGGTGTCAGATTCGTGACTGGATATATAAAATCCCGTTCCCGTCGCATCCCAAGACAAAGTCGACAGTTGTTCAAATCCAGGCACAGTTAAGTGGGTAGTAGTGTTGTTTGTTGCCAAAGAAATAATAGCGATGTTATTGGCTGTGTCGGTATTGTCGATATAAGCAATGTATTTCGCATCGGGTGATACATCCCAATCATAGAGACTGTTTCCCGCAACCCATGGAACTCGAGCCAACTCACGCGATCGACCTTTATCCGCATCAAATTGATAAAAAATGGCCTCTGTTGTGGTGTGTTCTGCCACGACACAGGAATTGACCGTGTGGGCACAACGAATTGAACGATGAAGATCAGGCTTCGCGTCGATAAGATCCGCAGGTCCGCCTGCCGTGGGTTTGCGCATCAAGCTTACTTGTGAGTTGGTTAATTCATCGACGGGAGCGGAAGAAAAATACAATAGCCAATGACCGTCAGGTGTTAACACCGGCAACTTACTGTCGTTACTATCGCTTACTAATGTATCGGCATTCGCTTGATCATCGGATTGTCGATACACGCCAAAGCTGTCATGACGATTGGAACAGAACAACACCGATTGACTGTCATTCCACCATCCGGCTGGTCGATCACTGCTGTCGTCCATTGTCAGGCGGCGCATATTAGCGATGACAGAACCGTTGTTTTGCAGATCGGCAATGTACACGTCAGATTGGGTTTGATCGTTGATGACTGCGACGTGACGACCATCCTGAGTTGCACTAAAGTGATTGATCACTCCAGAAGACCAGTTGCCGATTTGATGTAGGGTGCCATGCGTGCCGCGTTGCAAATCAACTTCGGTGGAAATAATCTCAGTGGAAATAGTGTTGGTGTTCAGTTTGATTGTTTGCGAAATAAATAGATCATCACTGGATAACAACAAGAAGTCAGCAATATATTGATCGGTCTCATATAACAATACAGTTGCACCGCTCGCTATATGGCGTGCTTCGATCATTGTATGCATCGTATCGACATTTCTGCGTGCAGTAATAATGAACTCACCATCGGTAGAAAATTGCGGTAGCAGAACGAACTTGGAACGTGCCGCCGTAATAGCAAGTTGCTTGGGATCTGTACCGTCTGCATTAGCAATCCATAATTGCGAGTTGTTATGGGTGTAAGCGATATGCTTACCATCGCTTGATAAACGCGGCGTAGTAGCGCTGGTATCGATCAACTGTACTTCATCTGCTGACGTTGAGGTCGACCAGGTAACAGCACGATGCTGCTTGGGATTGAATCCGCTGATTAATAGGTGATGACTATCTGGGAACCAGTTGAGATTAGCGGGCATCGCGCCGATGGGTGTCATAAGTGCCTTGCGCTCGGTCGAGCCCATTGGACTGACATATACTTGATTGGATTCAGTGTAGGCGAGTAGTTTGCCATCGGGTGAGATTGCCACTGCAATGATAGGCAGCTCGGATGAATTGGAAGTCAATTGTTTGCGTTTGTATTCCGACCAGTTAAATTGTGTTGGAATTACGAATGCCGTCGCCAGTGCGACTGCCAGTAGCCCAATCAGAATCGGGTAGTCGCCAGCCATGAGTCTGCGCAACCAATAAAGGGACAAACTAAAAGATGAACCGCTGTCTTTCGTGCCATGCGATAAACACGTGGTCATGCGGCTTTTTGCAATCGCCGCGTTAGCAGGGCTCAATTTTGTGACGTTGGCGCAAAATTTGTAGCCCCGTTTTGCAACGGTAAGGATATAGCCATTGGCTGCCGTATCCTCGAGCGCCGCTCGCAACAAAGCAATATTGCGAGCGATGCTACCTGTTTCGATGGCGGCGCCCTGCCACACAGCATTGATCATGTCCTGCTTGATTACAATTTGATTGGAATGCTCCAACAGATAAACCAACAGGTCGAAAGCCTTTGGCGGCAGCGCCACAGATCGACCGTCGCGATACAGAACTCGGTTCTGTCTGTCGACGCCAAAGCGGTCAAATGTATAAATGCACGATGCAGGCATGTTGATCATGAATAACGAGCGAGTACAAGCCAAACGACATTTGATCAGAACAGTTGCAGATGTGGCTTTGGCGAGTGTTCAAAAATGTCCAATCACAATTGGACGTGCATTTCGAATTATTTTCAATATGGATATGGCGCTGTTCCGATAAGCTTATCTCAATGATATCGCTAACATTTTGGTGTATTGCATTGTGCTTTACGCAAAATTTAGCAACAAAAAGTTATTGAAGAATTGAGTGCTGACACAAGAATACAAGAACTTCCGTCCGTGGCGCGTCAAGCATGATTTGATCGAGTGCTTGCATAGCAAGCTTTTCATCAGGAATAGTAATGGTGTCGTCGCAGATAAATTGCAGAGACTGGTGTGATTGAAATAGTCAGACAAATACTGAACTATTTGATCGGAGTATCAATAGGACTCTTGAACAATTGTCAGTTATCAATAATGATGCACGACGTGCTTGAATCTTGACCCAGGATTGATGTTATGCCTTTTTACGAATATGAATGCTCGAATTGCAAATTTTATGTTGAAGCACTGCAAAAAATTTCAGATCCACCGTTGATAAAATGCCCGAGCTGCAGCAAACAAACTCTCAAACGCTTGGTATCAGCGCCTAATTTTCGTTTGAAAGGATCGGGTTGGTACGAAACCGATTTCAAGTCAGACAAGGAAAACAAGCGCAATATTGCCGGTGCGGAAGATGCGCCTGCTACTGAAACCAAGGAAGGTGATGAATCAAAATCAGTGCGCGCACCACGCAAAGTGACCAGCACTGGTAAAAGTCGTGCTGCGATAAAAAAGCAAGATAAAAAGAAAACCTCCGTGCCTGTCACGGCTGCACAGCGCAGTACTAAAAAGCGTAGCAAGGTGGCAAAAAAAGCGACCAAGAAAGCGACCAAGAAAGCCAAGATTAAAACTGGCGTGAAGAACAGTGTAAAAACCAAAGCGGCGCGTAAGAAATAGGATTGTTCGCAGAGTTGTTTACACCGACATGGAGCATGCAGCAGTAAAGCGCGGCTGCAGAAGTTATTTGCTATCGGCTTTTGCCGGATATAGGGAAGTATTGATTAAGTTCGAAGGCTACTAACGGATGAGTGTGCATTGATTGCAAGACGAGGGTTTGCGAAATTGTGGGTTCAATTTTGGTATTTATTCAGCAGATATCAAGGTAATATTCCCGTTCTTCAAACCGCCCGAATTCGGGTAATTAATAGAGCTTTGCAATGCGTACTCATTATTGTGGTCAGGTGAACGAATCCCTGACAGGTCAGGAAGTGTCGGTGGCTGGCTGGGTGCATCGTCGTCGTGATCATGGCGGAGTAATATTTATTGATTTGCGTGATCGTGAAGGCTTATTGCAGCTGGTTTTCGATCCTGATCGCAAGGAATGCTTTGCTGATGCCGAACGGCTACGTGGTGAATACTGTATTTGTGTTACTGGCAAAGTGCGTGCACGCCCTGCTGGAACGGCGAATACCAATCTACCATCGGGCCAAGTTGAGTTGCTGGTCAATGAACTGGAAATTCTCAACCGCTCTGAAACGCCGCCGTTTCATCATGATGAAGCCGCCAATGAAGAAATCCGCCTGAAGTATCGCTATCTCGATTTGCGTCGTGAGGTGATGCAATATCGCTTGCGTTTGCGTCATCGAGTGACACAAGCCATGCGCGTATGGATGGACGCCAATGGCTTTCTTGATATGGAAACGCCGATGCTCACCAACTCCACGCCCGGTGGTGCACGTGAATTTCTGGTACCTAGTCGCATGCATCCGGGACATTTTTACGCAATGCCCCAATCACCACAGGTGTTTAAGCAATTGCTGATGGTCGCCGGCTTTGATCGTTACTATCAAATTGTGCGTTGTTTTCGTGATGAAGCACAGCGTGCTGACCGTCAACCAGAATTCACCCAGCTGGATATAGAAACTTCATTCCTGAGTGAACAACAGATCACCGATCTGATGGAAGATTTGATTCGTGATTTATTCAAGAAGGTTATGGACGTGGAATTGCCCAATCCTTTACCTCGTATGACTTATGCCGAAGCCATGCGTCGTTATGGTTCCGACAAACCTGATTTGCGTATTGCGCTTGAATTTAAAGAAATCGCTGACTTAGTGCGCGATTGTGAATTCAAAGTATTTGCAGGTCCGGCACAAAACCCCAAAGGTCGCGTTGTTGCATTGAATGTCCCAGGTGGCGGCACAAAATTGTCGCGCAAAGAAATTGATGATTACACCACCTTTGTTGGACGTTACGGCGCGAAAGGTTTGGCCTATGTGAAGGTGAACGAGAAAGCGAAGGGTCGCGATGGATTGCAATCACCTATTCTCAAATTTCTAAGTGATGCAGCCGTTGCCGGTATTTTGGAGCGTACTGGCGCGAATGATGGCGATTTGATTTTCTTTGGCGCGGATACAGCAAAAGTGGTCAATGATGCGATTGGCGCTTTGCGTTTGAAAGTAGCACATGATCTTGGCTTGGTGAAAGCAGGATGGGCACCGCTATGGGTGGTGGACTTCCCGATGTTTGAATGGGACGCAGATAACATGCGTTGGAATGCGCAGCATCATCCATTCACAGCGCCGAAGAACGATGATCCAGCGGCGCTCAAAGCCGATCCTGAAAGCGCTTTATCCAAGGGGTATGACATGGTGTTGAATGGCAATGAAATTGGTGGTGGCTCGGTACGTATTCATCGTCAAGAAATGCAATCCACCGTGTTCGACCTGCTCGGCATTGGCACTGAAGAAGCCCAAGAGAAATTTGGTTTCTTGTTGGAAGGTTTGAAGTACGGCGCGCCTCCTCATGGTGGCATTGCATTTGGTCTTGATCGTTTGGTGATGTTGATGTCCGGTGCAGAAAGCATTCGCGATGTCATTGCCTTTCCGAAGAATCAAGCCGCTATTTGTTCGTTGACTGGTGCGCCAACCCCGGTGACCGATGCGCAATTGAATGAATTGCATATCCGTGTGAAGCTGCCATTGAAAGTTGACTAGGTTTTTACGGATGTCATGCAATGCCCGCTGAAACCATCATTCTCGTTCACGGCTTGTGGATGACGGGCATTGAGATGGGAGTACTCAAGCATCGCTTGCAAAATGATCACGGTTATCATTGCGAGCTATTCACTTATCATTCGGTCACGGGTGATATCAGCGATCACGTCAATCGGCTACATGAATTGGCACAGTCACAACATTGCGAGCGCTTGCATTTCGTGGGGCATAGCTTGGGTGGGGTGATCACTTACAAATTGCTCGAAGCCAAGTCTGACTTTCCGATCGGACGTGCGGTTTTTATGGGTCCCCCTTTACAAGGCAGTACGGCAGTCAACTCCATGTCACGTTGGACGTTAGGTCGTGTTGCGATCGGCGATGCAGTGTGTAAAGAACTGATGAGCCATCAACCGCGTCATTGGGATGGTCGTCGTGATATCGGCATTATTGCAGGTTCGGTTGAAATGGGTTTTGGTCGCTTATTCAGCGAAGAGTTAGTCAGTAATAGTGATGGTACCGTGTTGATAGAAGAAACCAAGTTGGATGGAGCGGCTGATCACATCGTACTGCCCGTGACTCACACCAGCATGGTGTTCTCACCACTGGTGACGACACAGATAGTTAAATTTTTACGCGATGGCAAATTTGACCATACCCAGTTATCGTGATCATAAGTTACTTGCGCAGTGTAGTGCGATGTAATTCCACGAAGCAGTATTTCACAGTCTATTAGCGCGACGAATTATTGAAAATGTTATTTGATCCTTAATCATGCAAGAACGTTACGAACCCAATTTAATTGAACCCATCGCGCAGCGTTATTGGAATGAGCAACGCAGCTTTGCGGCGAAAGAAGATAGCAACAAAGAAAAATACTATTGTCTGTCCATGTTTCCTTATCCCAGTGGCCGGTTGCATATGGGGCATGTACGCAACTACACCATTGGTGATGTGATCTCGCGCTTCATGCGCATGCAGGGCAAGAATGTATTGCAGCCCATGGGTTGGGATGCGTTTGGTTTGCCTGCCGAGAATGCCGCAATGGAGAATAGCGTGCCGCCTGCGAAATGGACGTACGACAACATCGCGTACATGAAAAAACAATTGCAGTCTTTAGGCTTGGCAATTGATTGGGATCGTGAGGTCGCAACTTGTACTCCCGAATACTATCGTTGGAATCAATGGTTCTTCTTGCGTATGTTGGAAGCGGGCATTGCTTACAAAAAAACCGGCACCGTCAATTGGGATCCCGTCGACCAAACTGTACTGGCCAATGAACAAGTAGTAGATGGTCGTGGTTGGCGAACCGGCGCATTGGTAGAGAAGCGCGAAATACCCATGTACTACTTGTGAATTACTCAATACGCAGACGATCTATTGCAAGCACTGGATACGT
Source organism: Steroidobacteraceae bacterium (assembly GCA_025927665.1). Taxonomy (GTDB): domain Bacteria; phylum Pseudomonadota; class Gammaproteobacteria; order Steroidobacterales; family Steroidobacteraceae; genus CAILZL01. The sequence goes on from JAICKZ010000100.1 coordinate 9,738, forward strand.
TACTAGGTTGGCCTGATCGCGTGCGCGCCATGCAGGCTAACTGGATTGGTAAGAGTGTGGGAGTACGTTTTGCATTCACGCATGACATCAAAAATGCAGGTAAGTTAATCAATGACGGCAAGATGTATGTCTTCACTACGCGCGCCGATACCATCATGGGTGTTACGTATTGCGCCGTTGCGGCCGAACATCCGTTGGCATTGCATGCGGCACAAACTAATCCTGCGCTTGCTGACTTCATTGAAGAATGCAAACGAGGCACGGCACAAGAAGCAGAGCTGGCACAACAAGAAAAGAAGGGCATGGATACCGGATTGTTTGTCACGCATCCATTAACTAATGAAAATATTCCTGTCTGGGTCGCCAATTATGTGTTGATGGGATACGGCGAAGGCGCAGTGATGGCTGTACCTGCGCATGATGAGCGTGATTTTGAGTTTGCGAAGAAATACAAATTGCCGATTAAATTTGTGAGTGATGTTCCAGTTGACCTGCGTGATGGAGAAACGGAGTCCCTCGATATATGGCGTGAGTGGTATGCGGGAAAGAATAACGGAGTGTGCAAGAACTCCGGCAAGTACAATGGTCTTAACTATCAACAAGCCATTGATGCCATCGCGGCTGATCTCAAATCTCTCAACCTTGGCGACAA
>JAICKZ010000083.1 GCA_025927665.1 Steroidobacteraceae bacterium
AATCCGGTCACGATTACGGGTTCCATTGGTGTCTTCGCCATTGTTCCTACCTTTGAACGCACCTTGGGTAAGTTAGGTGTTGCCAGTGATGGAATTGGTACGACCAGCCTTGCTGGTGCAATGCAATTGGATCGACCACTTACCGACAACGTGAAAAAGATATTGCAGTTATCAGTGGATCATGAGTACGCGCAGTTTGTGAATCACGTTGCACAAAGTCGCAACAAACCATTTGAAGAGATAGATAACCTTGCACAAGGCCGTGTATGGGCTGCACCTGACGCGCATGATCATGGGTTGGTTGATCAAATTGGCTTGCTCCAAGACGCTGTTAAAGCGGCGGCGCAACGCGCTAAGCTCGGTAAAGATTATCGCGAAGAATATATTGAAGAAGAATTATCATGGCGTCAGATATTGGCTCAAGAAGTAAGCATGATATCGACACGTATGATTAAGTCATTGGTACCCGATATGTCGCTGCTGCATATGGCACCCGAGCAAGTGTCGTCGATACAAAAAGAAATGAATCGGCTCACTCGTTATGCCAGCAAACCACAGGCTTATTATTATTGTGGCTGTTCAATAGAATGACGTAACGCCGATGCTATGAATCGAAGTCACGAACAGAACGAAGCAGGTGATCAATCACTACGATTGGATAAATGGTTGTGGCATGCACGTTTCTTTAAAAGCCGTGCGCAAGCCACGGACGCGGTTGCAGGTGGTCTGGTGCATGTGAACGATGAACGCGTCAAACCGTCGCGTGACGTTAAAGTTGGTGATCGTTTGTATATCACCCGTTCCGAAAGCAGAATGGAAGTAATGATATTGAGTATTCCACTTCGACGCGGCCCTGCTAGCGAAGCACAAAAATGTTACGAAGAATCTGCCGATAGTTTTAAGCGCCGCGAACAACGTCGCGAGTAAGCACGCTTCGCACCGCCTGCTCCGATGGGGCGGCCGAACAAACATGATCGAAAGGCATTGCGAGGATTGAAGGGATATTAACGAATATTCTAAATGTCCTGGAATGAAGCTCGATATCGTTATCCTTCCTATTTATTTAGCAATCGAATTAATTTTGCTAGAAGCAACTCAAAGAATTAAATCAGATTGGAGAAACATGATGTCTGAACGAAAAATTCGCGTACTTGTGACTGGGGCAAATGGATTTCTCGGTCGAAACATTTTACTCGCCTGCATGCCACATCTTGAAATTGAAGCGATAGCCGCTTGTCGCACCCCTGAAAAACTTATTCCTGAATTTAAAGGTGAAATAAGAAAAGGAGATCTTATGGATGCAGGGTATAGAAAATCTGTTGTTCAAGATGTCGACGTGATTTGTCATACGGGTACATGGGCATCAATGTGGGGACACAAAAATTTTGAGACCACTCATTTTTATATTCCGACGGTCGATTTGATAGAAAGGTCGATTGAAAGTAACGTCGGCCGTTTTTTGATGACAAGTACGAATGTAATTACAAGCCCCTCACTAAACAACATACCAGTGAATGACTTTTCACCAGGAAGACGTAACCAATTTTGGCCACATTTGAATCGACTCATCGATGTGGACGAATACATGCGTAAAAATAGTGATCGTGGAACAAAAATGGTGACAATGCGTTTGGGACACTTTGTGGGAAAAGGCAATACATTAGGCTTAGTGCCCGCGCTTGCGCCACGCTTACGGACTCATTTGGTTCCTTGGCTTGCCCAAGGCCGCAGCCGAATGTCTCTCATCGCAGATACTGATTTGGGACAATCATTCGTTCTGGCGGCATTGGCAGATAAATTAAATAACTATGAATCATTTAATATTTGTGGTTCTGAGTTCCCTACAACTCGCGAAGTAGTAAGCTTTATATGTGAAGAAACCGGCTTGTCTAAGCCTCATTTCAGCGTACCTTTTACTTTAGGATATGTGTTTGCATGGTTGATGGAGACGCTCCATCCCATTCTGCCTGGTTCATCACCTTTTCTAACAAGGTCTATAGTTCATCTTTCAGAGGATTGGCTTTGCTCAACAGATTACGCCACAAAAAAAATTGGTTATATTCCAAAAAAGGATTGGCGAGTGGCAGTTCGCGAAGCCTTGATTGAACTCAAAGCAAATGGTTATGCCTGGCCCAAATTGTCACGAGAAGCTTAGAGACAGTCGTCTGATAAAGTTGTAGTGAAAATCTAGGGTGATTTTTTCTTCGATGGCATTTTCGCGCCCATATGCACTTGATTGCGTTGTTTGGCAAGTCGCATCTGTTTTTGCCTTTCCAATAAGCTGGCTTTTTTCTCATCGCTTTTTTGATTAAAGCAACGCGGACAACTGACACCTTCAACAAAATGGGGAGAGACTCTATCCGCATCGCGAATCGGATAGCGACACGAACGGCACAGCTCGTGATTACCTAGTTTAAGTCCATGCCCCACCGCGACACGCTCGTCGAATACAAAGCATTCACCTTCCCACAAGCTGTCTTTCTCTGGCACTACTTCTAAATATTTCAAAATGCCACCTTGCAAGTGATACACCTCGTCAAATCCTTGCGTACGCATAAAGGCAGTAGACTTTTCGCAACGAATGCCGCCGGTGCAGAACATTGCAACTTTGGGCTTTTTTCCCAATGATTGTTGCTTGCTAACCCAGTCCGGCAGTTCACGAAAACTTTTGATATTGGGATTGACTGCGCCTTTGAAAGTACCAATCTCTACTTCATAGTCATTACGAGTATCAATCACCACGACATCAGGATCGCTGATTAATTTATTCCAATCCGCTGCCTTCACATAGGTGCCTGCCATGGTGTTGGGATTGATGTCTTTAACGCCCATCGTCACAATTTCTCTTTTCAATCGTACCTTCAAACGATAGAAGGGCATGGCCTTTGCGTACGATTCTTTGTGTTCCAAATTCTTGAAACGTGGATCACTGTGTAAATGAGTAAGCACCGCGTCAATGCCCTCGCGTGTTCCGGCGATAGTTCCATTAATACCTTCGGTGGCCAGTAACAAAGTTCCCATGACGCCATGTTCCTGACAACATATAAGCAATGGTTCTTTCAATGCTTTGTAGTCAAGCAAATCGACAAACTGGTAAAGCGCGGCGACAACGAAGTGATTCATGTCGGTATTTTACTGGATTGAAATTGTTACCGGAAAGGGATTGATGGTTTTGCAGGTAATCTTTTTAGCTGCGCGCTTTGATACATAAACCAAGCCATATCGCACTCGTCCAATCGTCCTGATTGATTCAATCATATGCCGTTAATCCTACTTGATGTTTGGAGTTGGACCACGATACAAAGCATCTGCCCGTTGATAATGTCCACCGCCTATGCGCTGGCCGGTCATGCAGCAATCAAAAAGGAGAATATGCAGTGAACAATCACCAATTCGATCATGCAATCGAGCGTTCTTGCGGAGAATCCCAAACTCGCGTGCGAGCCGAAGCAAAGATTAACGTGGAGCATTCTGAAGCCACGCCTTATGACCAAAGCACAAATACAACACTAATGGAAATCAACCTAAAAGAGACATTCACTGGGGATATCGAGGGCAACTCGACGGTTCGTGCTTTGCAGGTTCAGCGTGATGATCGATCAGCCAGTATGATAAGCATGCAACGGTTCTGTGGAAAGCTGATTGGTCGCCGCGGCACATTCGTGCTGCAGGGTTCAGAAATCATCGAAAGCGGTAAGATCAAAGCGACGTGGTTTGTTGTCCCTGGATCAGCGACTGACGATCTTTCCGGACTGCGCGGTGAGGGTGGCTTTGAAGGCGATTTTGGCAAGGGATCATTCGGAACACTGGATTATTGGTTCGAATAGTTAGTGATCGTTGTGGACAATTGCTGGCTTGTTTTTATATGACGTCCGTCATAGGACGAAGGTCATTGGAACTTCGATTTGCAAATTGCATTATCGCCTCTTGCTCCTGCTTGCTAGTATCGAGTGAGCAGCAATAGTGGAGGGGGATTTCTCAATCCCTTCCAGTAATTGCTCCGCTGCATTGAAACGCATTTCAATATCTTCAAGCGGCATGACAAAACGAACTTTTTGTGGACCATCGAATCGATGTGTTTTCATATGTCTTTGCACAAACAGAATCAGATTGGTGGGGTCAATACTCGTGTTCTTATCAAACATCACATGGCCGCCATTGGTATGTAAGTCGAGTTTGCGTATACCGAGCTGATTTGCGCGTAACTTCAATTCTGCAATACAATACAAATTTTTTGCAGCAGCGGGCAACAAGCCAAAACGATCAATCATTTCGACTTGAAGTTCACGCAAGGCTTCAATGGATTCTGCAGCAGCAATGCGTTTGTATAACACCAGACGCATGTGTACATCGGGCATGTAGTCATCAGGTAACAAGGCAGGCACGTGTAAATCTACTTCTGGACCACGATGTAATGGTTGATCAAGGTCAACAATCTTGCCTTGCTTCAATGCCATTACCGCGCGATCGAGCATTTCCATGTACATGGCAAAACCGATCTCCTGAATTTGTCCACTCTGCTCTTCGCCAAGCAATTCGCCCGCGCCACGAATTTCAAGATCATGCGTTGCCAATGTGAAGCCTGCGCCCAAGTCTTCAAGTGATTCGATTGCTTCTAAACGTTTGATGGCATCGGCAGTCATCATATTGCGCGGTGGTGTTAATAGATAGGCATAAGCTTGATGATGAGAACGTCCCACACGACCACGCATTTGATGCAGTTGTGCAAGACCAAATTTATCTGCACGATCAATGATAATGGTGTTGGCGCTCGGTACGTCGATGCCACTTTCAACAATAGTGGTGCAGACAAACAAATTGCAGCGTTGATGTGAAAAATCTAACATCACTTGTTCTAACTCACGCTCACGCATCTGACCGTGACCAATGGCAATATTCGCTTCGGGTACCAGTTCTGCGAGCATGCGCGCAGTTTTTTCAATGGTTTCCACACTGTTATGTACGTAATAAATTTGTCCACCACGGCGAATCTCGCGCAGACATGCTTCGCGAATCGCTGCGCCATCGAATGGTGACACGAATGTCTTGATAGATAGCCGTGAAGTTGGCGGTGTGGTAATAAGCGATAAATCTCGCAATCCACCCATTGCCATATTCAACGTACGCGGGATTGGTGTTGCAGTCAGTGTGAGTACATCGATATTGGCGCGCAATTGTTTTAGTTTTTCTTTGTCTTTAACACCAAAGCGATGTTCTTCATCAATGATGATTAATCCGAGATTCTTGAACTGCAATTGACTTTGTAATAGTCGATGTGTGCCCACTACAATATCTACACTGCCTGCTTCCAACCCTTTAACCACTTCGTTGACTTGGGAAGTGGTACGAAATCGCGATAGTGATTCCACTTTGACCGGCCAATCGGCGAAGCGATCTGCAAAGGTTTGGTAATGTTGTTGCGCTAGCAATGTGGTAGGGACAAGTACTGCAACCTGTTTACCTGCTTGTACGGCGACAAAAGCGGCACGCAGTGCGACTTCGGTTTTGCCAAATCCAACGTCACCGCATACTACTCGGTCCATCGGTTTATCTGAAGCGAGATCGGCAATCACTGCGGCAATGGCTTGTGCTTGATCGGGTGTTTCTTCAAATTTGAAACTGGATTCAAACGCGCGCAATTCGGACTCACTGGTTTGCAATGTATTGCCGACGCGCGCCGCACGACGTGCATATAGATCAAGCAATTCAACTGCGGTATCGCGAATTTTTTGTGCGGCTTTCTTGCGTGCTTTTGCCCATGCGTCCGTACCGAGTTTATGCAAAGGCGCATTATCGGCAGCGCCGCCAGTGTATCGACTGACCAAGTCAAGTGCCTGTACAGGCACATATACCTTGTCGCCATCAGCGTATTCAAGCACCAAAAACTCTCCATGTAATCCACCGACATCCATGGTTATTAAACCACGATATCGACCCACGCCATATTCATCGTGTACCACGGGTGCGCCGATAGTTAGATCTGAAAGATCGCGGATAATTTTTTCTGGATCGCGATCAACACGTCGACGCCGGCGTTCCTGTTTAGCACGCTCGCCAAACAATTGTTCTTCTGCAAGCAAAGTCAGTGAAGGATCTTTGAGCTGTAATCCACGTGCAATCGGTGAAACGGTAAGTGCGAGCGGCATTTGGCCAGTAGCAAATGTTTTCCAGTCCTCGACAATAGGTGTTTGTAATTGATGTTTGCGCAGGATGTCCAAGATCATTTCGCGACGCCCAGTGGATTCCGCTGCAATCAAAGTACGGCCTGCATAAGTTTGCAGATGATCAAGTAATGCTCGAGCAGGTTCAGTAGCACGCGCATCCAGTTTTACTGGCGGAGGCGTGGTGCTGTCAAAGTTTTGCCACGTTATATGTTGACGATGTGGATCAAGTTCGTTGACGAATAATTCAATTTGTCCATGTTCACGTATAGTGGCGAGAAAGCTCTGCGGTGAAATGAATAATTCATCTGGCGTAAGAATGGGTCGCTCGACATCATGTGCGCGTTGAGCGTATCGGTCATTGATGTTGTTCCATGACGAATCCAGTAAAGCTTCTATGCCATTTTCGTAAGTGACGACGGTGTTACTTGGTAAGTAATCAAACACATGAGCGGTGTGGTCAAAGAATAATGGCAAATAGTATTCAATACCTGCAGGCGCAACACCTTCATTCACATCCTTGTAAATGGGCATGCGCGTCAAGTCGCCTTCGAAGCGAGTGCGAAAACGACGCTTGAAATCCTTGATACCTTCCGCACTGAGTGGAAATTCGCGAGCTGGTAGTAATTTTATTTGTTTGACGCGTTCAATAGTGCGTTGCGTATCCACATCAAAGGTACGAATGGTTTCTACTTTGTCATCAAACAAATCAATACGAAAAGGTACGTTGCTGCCACTGGGAAACAAATCCAGCAGTGAACCGCGTATTGCAAATTCTCCCGGTGACATAACTTGCGATGCATTCGAATATCCGGCAGCGGCAAGTTGTAATCGGAACGCGTCTAGATCAAGGCGAGAGTTCACCTCAATATCGAAAGCATGAGCGTCGAGATAACTGTGTGGCGCCAAACGCTGCATCGCTGTTTCAATGTCGACGAGCACGACGCCACGTTTTAAATTGGCCAACCGCGATAGTGTACTTAACCGTTGCGAGACAATATCGGGATGGGGTGCAAATAAATCATAAGGCAGTGTTTCCCAACCGGGTATGATTAACGGTGGTAAGTTTGCAGGAAGAAAAAATCGCAGTTCGTCTTCCAGACGACTTAACTCACGCGCATTTGAAGCAATGACAAGCAATGGTGAATCCAGCACTTGTACTGCATCCGCGAATTTTAGAGACATCGCTGAGCCATACAGCTGTCCCCAACGAACAAGGGGCTTTTCGGTTGTGGGCAGCAAAAACTTCATACGGTCCTAGTTATTAACTTCAAATCGCAAGCTTATCTATTGAAATATCAGTGCGGTATGCCAAAGCCAAACGCAAAAACATCTCAAGTTGTTAACTTGCGGCGGGGCGCGGAGAGTATCAGGATTTAACTGCCTAGCCCATATGCGCAATCGTTGCGTATAGTGCGGCTAATGAGATGCTCTAATTTAGAGCTGATCATTTGCAATGATCACGCATTTACGGATCAACGATGATGCAGAATATTTGCGATTGATGATCGAATCATGAAGCTTAGTGCAATACTTCCATGTTACTGCTCGATTGCGCAGGTCGTAGCATGCACATGAATGCATGCACGAACTGCGGAGTGAATTGAATATGCAGCATTGATCCTTACACGCATGTATAACTTAATCACTGACGATTCATGATTGATCTTGTTTGCGATGATGCATAAGATTTGCAAATCATCGATCACATAGCGAAAATCATGTGATCAAAAAAAAGGCCGACTGTTTAGTCGGCCTTGAATGTGGCAACGAAGTCTAGTCTTGTTGATTCACATCAACGAGGGGACTAACCCGACAGGAGCTTCATATCCACCAAGTCTTAAACATAGCTGCATGCCTGAATCGTTTTTCACATGTCTTTTTGCATTGAATATACAAAAAGGAAAGAACGGGAGGCCGCGTAGGCGTCATCATACCGCGATAGGCACACCCTTTGGCAAGCATCATTTTGCGTTGTTAATGTCTAAAATTCCCTTTCTAAAACAAATAATTACAAGATTATTCCGATAAACGTGCCACCACAAAATTTCCTGCTTCCATGGTGCTGCTGACCCGACCCGATGCCGCGATATCAGCGGTTCTAATCCCGGCAGAAATACTTGAAGAGACTGCCAATTCAATAGCTTGCGCTTCCTTTTCCAGGCCCAAAGAGTGCCTCAAAAGCATGGCCACGCTGAGAATGGTGGCGTAGGGGTTAGCCTTATTCTGACCTGCAATGTCTGGAGCTGAGCCGTGGATAGGCTCGTACAATCCCAATTTCCCCGCTCCCAAAGAAGCGGAGGGAAGTAATCCTAATGACCCGGCCAACATGGATGCCTCGTCAGTCAGGATGTCACCAAACATATTTTCAGTCACCATGACGTCAAAACTCGACGGACGACGAATCAAATGCATGGCGGCCGAATCAACCAACATATGTTCCAGCTTGACATCAGCGAATTCAGAGCTCATTACGCGTTCAACAGTTGTACGCCATAGACGCGATGTCTCCAATACATTGGCTTTATCAACCGAGACAAGTTGTTTGCGACGTTGCTGTGCCAGCTTGCCGGCTACACGTGTAACTCGTTCGATTTCCTCAACGGTGTAAGTGCACAAGTCACTGGCCGAAGTTTCAGTTCGGGTTTTTTCACCAAAGTAAATACCACCAGTGAGTTCACGAACTACCATGATATCGGTGCCTTTGAGCACATCAGGTTTAATGGTGGAGGCATCGATGAGATCGGGATGCAATGTCACTGGACGCAAATTGGCAAACAACCCCAATGCCTTACGAATGGCCAGCAAGCCTTGTTCAGAGCGAACTTTTGCATTCGGGTCAGACCACTTAGGACCACCGACTGCACCGAGTAATATGGCATCCGCTTTCTTGCATGCGGCTTCGGTTTCCGGTGGTAAGGCTGAGCCCGTCGCATCAATAGCTGCACCACCGATCAAGTGATTGATAGTATGAAACTCATGGCCAAATTTCTTGCCAATGATTTGCAGTACGCGCACACCTTCACGAGTGACTTCCGGACCAATTCCGTCACCGGCTAGAACTACGATTGTTGCTTTCATGCATGTGCCTGTTCAAATTGTTTGATAGCGTCAAGTTGCTTAAGAATATAACCGAGTTCATCCACACCATTAAGCAAGCAATAGCGTGCAAAACCTTCGATGGAGAATGTGACTGTTTTGCCATCAGGCAGCAGCAATGAATTATTCTCAAGATCAATTTTAAGCTCTATCCCAGGATTGTTCATCAACCACGCATGCGTGTCTTTATCAATCACCAGCGGCAGCAAACCATTTTTTAAACTATTGCTGCGAAAAATATCGGCGATCTCGGTACTGATAACGGCACGAAAGCCGTAATCCAGCAGCGCCCAAGGAGCATGTTCACGCGACGAGCCACAACCAAAGTTATTACCTGCGACCAATATTTTACAACCTTGTGCAGCAGGTTGATTCAAAATGAAATCACTCTTGGCACTGCCATCCGCGTTGTAACGCCAATTGGAAAATGCATGCTGACCTAAACCAGTCTTACTGGTCGTCGTCAAAAAACGCGCGGGAATAATCTGATCCGTGTCGATATCAGAATATGGAAGCACGACGGTTCTTGAAGATATTTTGCGAATGGGTTCCATTGTAATCTCCTGATTAATTCAACAATTCACGTGGATCAGTAACACAGCCACGAATTGCCGCCGCTGCAGCAGTCGCTGGGCTCGCCAACAACGTGCGAGATCCTGCACCTTGACGACCTTCAAAATTACGATTACTCGTGCTCACCGCATATTGACCGCTGGCAACTGTATCGCCATTCATACCAATACACATTGAACAACCGGGTTCGCGCCATTCTGCCCCAGCGTCGATGAAAATTTTATCTAGGCCCAATTTTTCAGCATCACGCTTGATAGCTTGTGAGCCAGGAACGATAAGTGCACGCACGCCCGAAGCAACGCGTTTGCCTTTCATCACTTGCGCTGCTAATTCGAGATCAGATAAACGTGCATTGGTACAACTGCCAATAAACACCACTTGAATGGATTTGTTCAACAATTGTTCACCGGGCTGCAGCCCCATATAAGCAAGCGACTTCATGAACACGGCATCGTTGGTTTGATTCGGTATCAGGCCATTGATGGGTATGACCATACCGGGATGCGTTCCATATGTGATCATAGGTACTAACTCATTGCCATTGATGTTGACCTCGCGATCGAACTTCGCGCCGACATCACTGCGCAAGTTGCGCCATTCAGCAACGGCTTGATCCCATGCTGCACCTTGTGGCGCTTTGGGGCGACCTTGTAAATATTCAAAGGTCACTTCATCCGGAGCGATCATGCCTGCACGCGCACCGGCTTCAATCGACATGTTGCATACCGTCATGCGTCCATCCATGGATAAGGCTTCGATGGCTGAACCACGATATTCAATGACCTGACCCGTACCGCCCGCAACGCCAATTTTCCCGATGATGGCGAGAATCAAATCTTTTGCAGTGACACCAGCAGGTAACTTCCCATCAACATTGATTGCCAATGTTTTCGGACGACGTTGCAACAAACACTGCGTAGCCAATACATGACCTACTTCAGTCGTGCCGATACCAAATGCCAGCGCGCCGAATGCACCATGAGTTGCGGTGTGACTGTCACCACACACAATGGTTTTGCCGGGTTGAGTGGCGCCCAATTCAGGACCAATCACGTGCACAATGCCACGTTGTGAGTTATGCAAATTCAGCAACTCCACGCCAAATTCCGTACAGTTCTTTTCCAACTGTTGAATCTGTTGTGCTGCGGACTTCACTTTGATCGGAACTCGACCCGCAATTTCTGCCGCATCTGTTGGCGTGGAGTGATCCATTGTTGCCAATGTGCGATCAGTGCGACGTACTTTCAAATTCTGTTCACGCAGCAATGAGAAGGCTTGCGGTGAAGTGACTTCGTGCACCAAATGTAAGTCGATATACAACACAGCGGGAGTGTCAGCCGTTTCGGGCACGACTTCGTGGCGTTCCCACACTTTTTCAAACAGCGTTTTGGCGGTCATGGATTGTCCTGCAATGATGAATGATGGACAAGGCGCAGCATGCCTGTAACGTCATCAAGAATGAACTGTTGATTAACGAACAAGCCATCGTGAATGGCGATGGCCTAATAATTACACTGTGTACTCGCTAAAACCGCGTTGGCATGGGTGGCGGCGGCCAGCGTCCCATTTTTGAATTCCAGTATGCCCATGAACGAGCATCGATAATCCCGGGAG
>JAICKZ010000125.1 GCA_025927665.1 Steroidobacteraceae bacterium
CAATCGAACGCAATTCTTTCACTGAATGCTGAGTCGGTTTGGTTTTGATCTCGCCTGACGTCGGTATATAGGGAACCAATGTAAGGTGCATGAACAGCACATTGTCACGTCCCAATTCCACCGCCATTTGACGAATGGCTTCAAGGAACGGAAGCGATTCGATGTCGCCCACGGTGCCGCCAATTTCAACCATGCAAATATCGGAATCACCCGCGCCTAAACGAATGCAATGTTTGATTTCATCAGTAATGTGTGGAATGACCTGCACCGTTGCGCCAAGATAATCGCCGCGACGCTCTTTGGCGATTACACGTTCGTAAATACGACCGGTGGTGAAATTACTGTTGCGTGAAGTAGTGGTGCGAATGAAACGCTCGTAATGCCCGAGATCCAGATCGGTTTCCGTACCATCATCGGTCACATACACTTCACCATGTTGAAACGGACTCATCGTACCGGGATCAACATTGATGTACGGGTCGAGCTTAAGCATGGCCACTTTCAGGCCACGAGCTTCAAGAATAGCGCCTAACGACGCAGCGGCGATGCCTTTCCCCAATGAGGAAACCACACCGCCCGTCACACAAATAAATTGGGTCATGGAACACCGTCGAGAGAGGGTGAAGCGAACAATATTTCGAGGGTAGAAGCCAGAATTTTGCTGCTAACGTACTATGCGTCAATCGAGCCAAGTTCTGAACAGATCACCCTGCGACGGGACGTCAGTGTACCCGAATGCACAGTTCTATTAAAGATAAATGACAGCCCTAAACCAGATATCTTGGGCGAATTGCAGTTGTCCCCACTTACAGGCCGGCAACAAAACTCAAATCATGACTCTAACGAAAAAATCAAAAGTCAAAGCTTCTTCTTGTGGGAATAGCGAACAACTTACCCGTTGATATTCTGCTTAACAGTTGCAACTCATATTCTTTTAGCAGTCATTGAACCCAATCAAAACATTTTTCAATATGACGCACAAGTTGCAATTGTATTGCAAGAAGTCGCTACATTAGATCACCCATGATCCATTGTTTTCATATTGATGTCATCGCTACCCATTAACTCGTCATACAACTGTCATACATGCTGTGTAGCTTTGATGCTGTCGTCATCATTTGCTTCTACAAGATTTCTGATGGAGTCATTCACGCGTCATGCGATCAAAGCTGCAAGCGAAGAACCTGTGGCACTTGAGTTTAATTTGCCACCGGTGAAGTTCATGTGCAGCAAACCGATCAGCAGCTCCTTCTCCTTAAAGAAGCAATATTCCGAATTCATTACTTAACCATAAACTTTACACACATCGCTGTTGGAGCATCTGCTATGAAACCTGTCGATAAAAATAGTTTGTCACTGTACCGTAAGCTTGCTGGATTAGCCGTCGTCGGCCTTACTTCAGCAGTTGCTCAAGCCGATGGCAGCGATACTGCGACGTGGAATGGAATTACTCTGTATGGCATATACGACATTGGCGTTGCCTATCAGACGCATGGCACACCGTTAAGTCAAGACTGGATCGCTGGACTTGGCTATTTAATACAGAAAAATAGCAACCATTCGATCTTCTCTGTTGCACCAAACGGATTGTCCCAATCCAAGATTGGGTTTAAAGGCACTGAACCATTGATCAATGATGTGTCGTTTATTTTTAATCTGGAGACAGGTTTTAGTCCGCAATCAGGTGAAATAACAGATGCAGTGGGTTCATTGGTACATAACAACGGCATAGCGTTGCAGAATCAAACCTCAGGTAGTGACAGCTCACGCGCAGGTCAGTTATTCAATGGCGGCGCCTATGCGGGCTTAAGCTCAAAGACCTATGGCACTTTGACCTTTGGGCGACAGAACACTTTGTTGTTAGATAACATTGTGGCTTACGATCCCATGGGTGGCTCTTATGCGTTTTCATTGATTGGCTTCTCGGGAGCAACCGCCGGCATGGGTGATACAGAAGACGCAAGGCTGGACGGTTCAGTCAAGTATGTGTATCAATATCAGCATCTACACGTTGGTGCGCTTTACCAATTCGATCATTATGATGCCAGTCCCGGTGCAGCATGGCAGGCTAATGTAGGTTTTGATGCAGCAGGATTCACTGCAGATTTCATCTATGGGCATAAAAACGACGCCATTGCGTTAAGTTCATTAAGTGCAGCACAGGTCGCCACGTTGCCGGTTAATTCTTTATCGGCAACGATTTCGGACGATACTTCCTACACGGTTGATATGACCTATGCTCACGGACCACTTAAAGCGTTCGCCGGCTACGAACATATCAAGTATGAAAACCCTTCGGACCCACTCACTGCACCTTTCACGGGTTTGGGTGGATATCAGGTAAGCGTTGTGAATAACACTGCATTTCCCAATGCCAAGATACTGCAAGTATATTGGGCCGGGCTTAAGTATCAGTTCAATTCGCACGCAGACTTGAGTGCAGCCGCTTATCATTACAATCAGAACAGCTACAAAGGTAACGGTTGTAGCGACGCCAGCGCTGCTTCTTGCAGTGGTACTCTCGATGCTTACTCTGTGATGGCTGACTACAAGTGGACCAAACGTTTCGACACTTATGGTGGTGTGATGTTCTCGCATGTAGCCGACGGTTTGGCCAATGGTTATCTGAATACCTCCACTGCTGATCCAATGATTGGCATGCGCTTTAAGTTCTAACGAAGCGATCTTCAATTTAGTCGAGTTCGCAACAAGAGCCACCCAGCAATGGGTGGCTCTTGTTTTTTTCTTTGCAATCGTTCACAAACCAGCGTTAAACACCGGTGTAAAGACACAGTTCATTGCCCAGATGGCAAGCTGATTTGAATTAATCCATCTGGCATCTGCACAAATGAGTGCTTTTTAATGTTGTCCTAATTTCCGGTTAATGCCAGACGATTCTAATGTGCACAACAGAGATCACTACTATGCGTTTACTGCTCGTTGAAGATGATAGAAAAGTTGCCGATTTTGTGTCACGCGGTTTACGTGCTGAACGTTTCGCGGTCGATCTTGCATTTGATGGACAGGAAGGCCTCGAGTTCGCGAGAACCTATGAATATGATTTGCTGATCCTTGACTTGATGCTGCCAAAACTGAGCGGTACCGAACTGTTACAACGAGTGCGTCGCAAGAACACCGAGATTCCAATTTTGGTACTGACCGCCAATGATTCAACCGAACAGAAAGTAACTAACTTTGAAGCTGGCGCTGATGACTATTTGACCAAGCCGTTCGACTTTTCCGAACTGCTGGTACGAGTCAAGGCCTTACTGCGTCGCGGACCCGTGAACCGAGCCAGCTTGTTACGCATTAGCGATCTTGAGCTCGATCGTTTAAGTCAGCAGGTACGCCGCGGTGGCCAGCGCATCGAACTAACTGCGAAAGAGTACGCGCTGTTGGAGTATCTGATGGTGAATCGTGGACGCGTGTTTTCACGCACCATGATACTTGAGCACGTATGGGATCAAAGTTTTGAAGGTGTAACTAACATTGTTGATGTTTATGTACGTCATCTGCGTTCCAAAGTCGACGATCCTTACGCAGTGAAACTCATCCATACAGTACGAGGTGTCGGTTACTGCATCAAAGATCCAGAGGAAGCATGAATACGAGGTCGCTCGTTTTTCGCTTGATCCTCTGGTATGCAACGCTACTCACCATTGCATTTGCGCTGGTCGGAACCGTAACACTGTTTGGAGTTGAGCAGTATGTCGAAAACAATCTTGAGAACACCTTGGCGCGTCGCGCTCAACAGGCTGCAGAAATTGTAAGTCACGCAGTCGATACAAGTGATGTCAAAAAAATTATAGCCACTGAAATAGAAGATCGCCTGACTCCGGAATTCAGTAACAGGTTTGTCCGCATTACCAACCCGGACGACAACGAACTCTATCGCTCAGGTGCGCCAGCCGATCACAGTTTTAATCCAGCGCTGTTTTCAGAAAGGCTAAGTAATCAATCTTCATCGCCATACAAGATTTTATTGGACAGGAACACGCTGCTTGTCGCTGTAACCCGAGTTGCGACCGCGCGGGGTATCTATACCATTGAAGTCGGCTCTTCTCTCGAACAGATACAGTCAGTGGAAGACCATCTGCTTACTCTTGCATTGCTGATGTTACCGGTGCTGATCGGTGTGGCAGTTGGAAGCGGATATTTCTTGGTGAATCGAGCCCTGAAGCCCGTAAGTAATATTGCACGACATGCTGAACAAATTACACATCACAATCTGAGTGAGCGACTGGATGTCACACCGACTGGTGATGAACTCGAACGGTTATCTGTTTCACTCAATCGAATGATTGCCAGATTGGACGAAGCTTTTCAGAACTCTCGTAGATTCCTGGCCGATGCATCACATGAGTTGCGCACACCCCTGACCATTATCAAGGGCGAGCTTGAAGAGCTTGCACTACGACGCCGGAATGTTTTGCAGTTGGACAGGGAAACACAGGACAAAATTGGTAATGTCCTCGAGGAAATGCAGCGACTAATCGTAATTGTCGAAGGATTGTTTGCATTGTCACGGCTCGACGCAGGTGAAGCACAACGTGAATGGGTGACGTTCAACCTTGTCGAACTGGTAGCGACCACCGCTGACCAGATGAAATTACTGGCAGACGATGCGGGATTAACCATTCAATACGCGACACAACAATCAATATCTGTCACGGGCGACAGATCACGTCTCAAGCAGGTTGTTGTAAACCTTATCGACAACGCCATCAAATATACACCGCTCGGCGGCTCCATATGGTTGCAGGTGAATTCAGTTCACAACCAGGCCCATCTTGAAATTTCCGATACTGGCATCGGCATACCAGCAGAGGCATTGCCTCGTGTATTCGACCGTTTCTTTCGTGTCGACAAGGCGCGTTCGCGTGGCGGAGCAGGTCTTGGTCTGGCGATTGTCAAATCCATCTGCCTTGCGCATGGCGGCAACATATTCGTTGAAAGCCAGCTTGGAAAAGGCAGTCGCTTCACTATCTCTCTTCCGCTTGCTAAAACCATTGCAAGCGAAACGTATTCAACAGTTCATGCAGAAACTGACATCCGCAATCGTGCAGAGGTCAGTACGACATCAATTGTGAACACAAACACTTTGGAGTCCACAGAATGAAATCTCGCATTGCTATTGTCGCGTCGACCTGTCTGATAATCAGCACAGGTTGTGCAGTGTCATCAGCACCAACCAGGCTTGATGCAGTTGGGCCGCTACGCATCACTAGCAAACCACATCAGCCTGGTGAAGGTGTGCTGACGGTTTATTCTGACTACATTAATAATCCTAACGATCCTTCGCATCCTCCACATGGCGATTATCAGATTTATAGCCCTGATGGAGCATTGCTGCAGACTGTTCACAATCGTACCGGTTCTTTCAATCAAGAACCTGTTGCCTGTGCATTACGTGCCGGTAAATACAGGATTGTCGCTCAGGCAGTTAACTATGGAATGGTGACCATACCGATCGTCGTTGCTGAAAACAAAAACACCATCGTCGATCTGAATCAAGAACTCTGGTCGCGGCAACCTGCGGATGGCGAGTGGGTGCAACTGCCTAACCATCACGTCGTTGGCCGACGTGCGCAATAGTCATGACTGTCAATTGACTGCGCAACACACCAAGCATTGAGTCATTGCTACCGATATTGAAGGTTATCTCATGTGGATTATTCGAGCTGCACTTAAACGTCCTTATACATTCATTGTATTCGCGATTGTGATCGCATTGTTTGGAGTCATGTCGGCGCTACGAACGCCAACGGATATTTTTCCGAACATCAAGTTGCCCGTCGTCAGCATTGTGTGGACTTATATTGGTCTTCCTCCCGGTGACATGTCAGACCGTATCGTGACTTATTACGAACGACAGATGACCACAACGGTGAATGACATCGATCATATCGAGTCACAGTCATTGCAAGGCGTTGGTGTCATCAAGGTATTCTTTCATCCGGATGTCAACATCGACACTGCACTTAGTCAGGTCACGGCGGTGTCACAAACCGTACTCAAGCGCCTGCCGCCAGGCATCACGCCGCCACAGATTCTCAGTTACAACGCATCGAGCGTTCCTATTCTGCAACTCGCCCTGTCCGGCAAGAAACTATCGGATCAACAATTATACGATCTTTCAAACAATTTCATTCGTCCGCAATTGGCGCAAGTGGAAGGAGCGGCGATTCCCTCTCCATATGGTGGAAAAGCACGACAAATACAAGTGGACCTCGATCCCAATGCACTGCATGAGAAAAATCTTTCCGCCCAAGATGTGTCCAGCGCCATCCTTGCGCAGAATCTCATCCTGCCATCAGGTACTGAAAAGATCGGCAAGTTCGAGTACAGCATCAAACTTAACGCGAGCCCTACACAGCTTGATGAACTCAACAATCTACCGATCAAGAAAGTCAATGGAGCGACCATTTACCTTCGCGATGTTGCTCATGTCCGCGATGGATATTCTCCACAGCAGAATGTCGTACGCGTAGATGGACATCGTTCGGTACTGACCACAATCCAAAAGAATGGCACTGTCTCGACGTTGGATATTATTTCGCATGTGAAGCAGTTGCTACCGATCATCAAGGCAGGTGCACCTGCGGATCTTAATATTGATCTGGTGGGTGATCAGTCAGTGTTCGTTAAATCTGCCGTGTTCAGTGTCGTTAAAGAAGGTGTCATCGCCGCGATTCTGACGGGCCTCATGATTCTGCTATTTCTTGGCAGCTTGCGATCGACCATCATCATTACGCTGTCGATTCCCCTGGCGGTACTGGCCTCACTCATCATGCTGTCAATGATTGGTGAAACCATCAATATCATGACGCTCAGTGGTCTTGCACTCGCGGTGGGAATCTTGGTGGATGATGCAACCGTCACGATTGAAAACATCAACTGGCATCTTGAACAAGGCAAAGATGTAGAAACCGCCATCATGGATGGCGGCAACCAAATTGTCATACCCGCATTGTTCTCGCTGTTATGCATCTGCATCGTGTTCGTGCCGATGTTTTACCTGCAAGGCGTTGCTCGCTATCTCTTCGTACCCATGGCCGAAGCAGTGGTCTTCGCACTAATCGCCTCCTTCGTGCTGTCGCGTACCCTGGTGCCAACACTGGCGAAGTATCTGCTGCGCAGTCATGGGCCGGCGCGGCAACATGCAACAGGTCATCTTGAATACGTGATGGGTTCGCATGCGGATGATGGAAAGATCGCAGGCCCGCATAATTTCTTTGCCAGATTTCAATTGGCATTCGAGCAGAAATTTGCAGCGTTACGCAATCATTACCAATTGATGCTCTCTCTTGCAGTGGAGCATCGACGCAGGTTCATCGCCGGCTTTCTGACCGTGGTAGGTCTTTCGTTTCTGCTGGTACCCGCGTTAGGTGAAAATTTCTTTCCATCGGTCGATGCCGGACAAATCAAATTGCACATTCGTGCACAGACAGGCACCAGAATTGAAGAAACCTCCAGACTGTGTGATCAGATTGAATATACGATCCGTCACTTCATCCCTCCCGCTGAACTTAAAGGAGTGGTTGATAACATTGGCTTGCCGGTCAGCGGTATCAATATCACTTATAGTAATTCTGCACCCATAGGACCTGCGGATGCAGACATTCTCATATCGCTGAATGAAAATCATCATCCCACCGAGGGTTACATCCAGACATTGCGTGAACGCCTGCCACGAATGTATCCGGGTATAACGTTTGCATTTCTGCCTGCGGACATTGTCAGCCAGATTCTAAACTTCGGGTTACCGGCCCCGATTGATATACAGATTGTGGGAATGAAGCGCGATGCGAACCGCGACTATGCTGCTTCGTTGCTGCAGAAAATCAAGCACATTCCTGGCGTCACGGATCTGCGGATTCAACAGGCTTTCAATCAACCTGAGTTACGGGTCAGTGTTGATCGTACTCGCGCCAGCGAAGTAGGGCTGACTGAACGCGATGTAGCAAATAGTTTGCTGGTTTCACTCTCAGGCAGTGCGCAGACCGCGCCCACGTTCTGGGTGAATCCTGGAAACCATGTGTCTTATCCGCTGGTCGCACAAATGCCGCAATATCGAATCAACAGTCTCAATGATTTGCAGAACATTGCCATCACCGGCGGTAGCACATCTCAGCCGCAGCTTCTGGGCGGGCTTGCAGATATCACTCGTTCACAATCCGAAGGCGTCGTCTCTCATTACGATGTGCAGCCAGCGATTGATCTCTACGCGAATGTACATGGACGCGATCTGGGTGCCGTTGCCAAGGAAATACAACAAGCCATCGATGCTTCTACTGGAAATGTACCCAAAGGATCGACAGTGACATTGCGCGGTCAAGTGGCAACAATGTTTGAAGCGTACTCGAGTTTGCTGCTTGGAATCGCGGGCGCAATGGTTTTGATATACCTGTTGATCGTCATCGACTTTCAATCTTGGCTTGATCCTTTCGTCATCATCACTGCATTGCCAGCAGCACTGGCTGGCATTGTCTGGATGCTTTTCATCACCGGTACCACACTAAGTGTTCCAGCACTGACTGGTGCAATCATGTGCATGGGTGTTGCAACGGCGAACAGCATTCTGGTGATTAGTTTTGCACGAGAGCGCATGGCACTGGGCAAGGATCCGATTACTGCAGCACTGGAAGCAGGCTTTACGCGTTTCCGTCCTGTATTGATGACTGCATTGGCCATGATCATTGGCATGGCACCTATGGCGCTTGGCTTAGGAGAAGGCGGCGAACAGAACGCTCCTTTGGGTCGTGCGGTCATTGGTGGTCTCGTGTTTGGCACCATTGCGACGCTGTTTTTCGTACCCGTCGTATTCGGCATGCTGCATTCGCGGCAAAAAATCACTGTACCTGAAAATCGACTCCAACCGGCCATCTCAACCTGATTACAGAGAAACATCATGTCAACCACCGAAGATCATCAACATTTTTTTCGCAAGCTCCG
>JAICKZ010000321.1 GCA_025927665.1 Steroidobacteraceae bacterium
CACTACCGAAGTTGCCATGTACAGTGTTCTGCAACGTACTGGTAATGGTCAAAAGGTTCACGTGTTTTCACGCAGTCTTGGCACTCCTTAGTCATCAATTCAATCAACATGGCAGAAGCACTGATCATTCGATTTCCAACCACCTCCATCGCGGATGAATCATCACCTGCGCAGTGGATGCTGGTCGATGCAAATCATCATCGCATGGGTGCCGTGGTGACTGGCACATTGCAGGAAGCCAGTGGTCTTGCCGCGAATCGTCGAGTGTTGGCAGTCGTGAATGGTTCAGCAGTACTGCACACCGAACCGGTATTGCCACCCCTTAAAGGCGGCGCCAAGTTGGCACAAGTGGTTCCCTTCGCACTGGAAGATCAACTCGCTGCTGATGTCGATGAATTGCACTTCGCCATTGGCAAACGCGCCACTCGTCCAGGTACACCGATTGCGGTTGTAGCACATCAACAAATTCAACAGTGGTTGTCTGAATTGCAAAGTGCTGGTTTATTTCCTGCTGCCATTTACACCGACACCTTTACGGTTCCAGCAAGCAATGAAGCCATTAATATTTTGATTGATCAAGGAAGAGTACTGATGCGCGGCGCAAATATCGCACCTGTGTGTCTTGATATCTCACCGCTTGATGAAGCATTGAAATTAGCCATACCCGAGTTCACTGAAACTACCGTATCCATTTACGTTCCTGAAGCGGAGTACGACTCGCATCGTGCAAGCATCGAAGCTTTGCATGTACGCACGCCAAATTTGCAAATTAAATTATTGCCTGAAGGCGCCCTGCCCTTATTGGCAACGCAGGCGATCCAAGGTGACAGTATCAACCTGTTGCAAGGCATCTACGAACCCAAGCGCGATTTGAACATGGAATTCAAACCATGGCGAACTGCTGCCATATTTATTGCCGTGTTGTTTTGTTTGCACTTAGTGGTGACCGGTACACATTGGTGGCAATTAAAGCGTCAAGAGTCGCGACTGGATCAGCAGATCACAGAAACTTTCTCGCAAGGGCTGCCTGGAAGTTCACCGATTAATCCTTCGCAGGCACGTCGTACATTTGAGTCGCGACTCGTTGCATTGCAATCTGCAGGCACGGACAGTCAGTTACTACAAAGTCTTGGTGCCATGGCCGATGCCATCAACAAAACACCCGGTTCACAAATCGAAGATCTTGCATATCGTGAAAACATCTTGAATGTGCGTATGCTTGTCGCAAGCGTTGATGCATTGGATAGCATACGTAAGCTGGCCGCATCACATGGTTTAACTGTTGATATTCAGTCTGCAAATCCACGCGACAACAAAATCGAAGGTCGATTACAAATCAAATCTGTGAACGCGCATTAACATCACGATAATTACATGATGACTTGCTCAACATGAATCCACAATTGAAACAACAAATAGATCAACTGAAAGCCCGCTATGATGCGCTTGCGCCAAACGAACGCATGATCGTTGCTGGACTTGCCGCATTGCTGGTCGCAGTTTTGATCTATTCAATAGCACTGACACCATTATATAAAGTTGTTAATGAACGTAGCTCACGCGTGACACAAAAGCAGCAAGATTTGGCATGGATGCAAAGTATGGCGCCACAACTACGCGCATTGGGCAATACACGGCCAACGATAAACACCAATGAATCGTTGGTTGTTATTATTGCCAGCACAGCCGGTCGCGCCAATATTGCTTCTTCACTCGCCGGTCAAACTCCCACGGGTAATAACAGCGTGCGGGTGCGTCTCGAAGGCGTGCAATTTGATTCGTTAGTTAATTGGCTGGGTATTTTGCATGCAGAATTTAATATTGCCATCGAATCAGCCGATATCAATCATAGTGCTCAACCCGGCCAAGTGAATGCTAGCCTGACATTGACACGTGCAGCGAGTTAATGTGATGACATTTCGCACCAAGCTCATCATCACCGGTATCAGTTGTTACTTGATGTTTCTGATTGCCACTGTGCCTGCGTCATTGTTATTTAAATTCACCGGTAGTCACTTACAAGCTGGTGCGGTTAACGGTACGCTCTGGCATGGCAAGGCCACGACGATGCAAGCAGGCATTTTGAATTTAGGTGATGCAGAATGGTCGCTACATCTATGGCCATTATTCATCGGCCATGTTGTTGCCGATGTCAAACTGGTTCAGCCAAAAGGGTTTGCTCAAAGCAAGGTGAATGTTTCATTTGGCGGACGGATTAAGCTCAACAACATTTCCGCATCACTGCCCTTCGAATCCATTTTGGGTAAAGGCGGACTACCCGGTGGTTGGACGGGGATGGCGCAAATCAAAATGGAAGAACTACTTTTTAAAAACAACTGGCCCAGCGTTGCAAAAGGAACAATTGATGCGATAGATGTGATCGGGCCCGCCAGTACTCCAAGCAATTTAGGCAACTTTAGAATTACCTTCCCCGCTGCTGGAAGTACATCTTCATCATTGGTTGGCGAGTTGCAAGATTTAGACGGTGCAGCCCTTGCAGTGAATGGCAAATTAATACTCAATGCAGATCGCAGCTATCAAATGGACGTCATGGTTGCTGCGCGACCAAATACACCCGACTCCATTGCACAAGGTATTCAATACCTCGGCGAACCCGATGCACAGGGACGACGTCCCTTCACGGTCGCCGGTAGCATGTAAAAAGTGCAATAAAACTCGCACAATCATTCTAATGATCGTGTTACGAATTCGGAGTTGAATCGACGTACATGAATGACAAGCGCTCCGTTAAGCCACACTTCCCCTGGCAAAAGATCAAAGAGGACGCGGAAGATGCACATGCTGTTGAGCGAGTGCAAGCTATCATGGCTCATCCCAGCTACAGGCAACCTGATCATGATCTTGATTTTCTTAATCAGGATGCAACCCGAACCATACGACTTCAAATCGATTACTTGAAGCCGGAATTGTTGCTTGAACAATACGGCGTTCAACATACCATCGTTATTTTTGGCAGCACGCGATTGGA
>JAICKZ010000340.1 GCA_025927665.1 Steroidobacteraceae bacterium
CAACAAGGTCGTGGTGAAACTCTGTTACATCGACAGGTGTTCCGTCCATGGGGCAGTTACGACAGTATTGATAGTGGAAAACGTTTCCAGGTTAAACGCTTGATCGTCAATCCCGGCGCAACGTTGTCTTTGCAAATGCACCATCATCGCGCTGAACATTGGGTGGTTGTGTCGGGCACTGCGCGTATTACCTGCGCAGACAAAGTGTTTTTACTGGAAGAGAATCAATCCACTTATATTCCTGTGGGTGCACGGCATCGCATTGAAAATCCCGGCAAGATTGATTTGCACATCATCGAAGTGCAGTCAGGCTCTTATCTCGGTGAAGATGATATCGTGCGCTTTGAAGATGTGTATGGACGTGAAGAAGAGAAAGCTAAAGCTTAGAATTAAAGTGCCATGCGCTAAGGTTTTTTCAATGATGTTAATCAAATGATCTCTTAGCGCAGAATTTTTCCCCAGACACTGGTGCGCCGGGTGTGAATCGAGTTAGACAAATCCGTTCACCCTGAGCCTGTCGAAGGGTTCAAAACAATAATGAAATGAATGGTTCGACAAGCTCACCATGAGCGAATACAACTAGATTTACTCTACGCGGAAATAGCATTAAAACAAAACTATAAAACCTGTTGCTGCAGATGTACTTTCTTTCTTCCCACCACTGTATTGGCATCCGTCGCCAAGCGTATTTCGTAATCACCTTCAGCAATCACCCAATGCTTCTGTTTTACATCGTACACGGCCACCAAGCGTGGATCGATTGCAATATCCACATTGGCATTATCACCTGCCGATAATTCAGCGATCTTGAAGCCACCCAGACGTTGGGACGCTTGCCATTGTTTTGCAATCGTCGCATCGAGTGGAGCAATATAAATTTGTGCAAGCGCCTTGCCATTGCGTTGCCCCGTGTTCTTCAATGTAACTTGCGCATTGATGCGATTATCAAGCACCACTACATTGTTCAATGACTGGGTGAATGTTGTATACGACAAGCCATAACCAAACGGGAATAATGGTTGTAGATGTTGTTGATCAAACCATTTGTAACCTACTGTCGCGCCCTCGATGTTGTAATTAACCTGAACGTGAACTTCGCGAGTTTGCTTGGTCATTGGATAACCATCGACAGCTTTGCGTGGTTGTTGTGCGGCGAATTGCGGAAAAGTTAATGGCAAATGACCAGAAGGATTGACCTCACCCGTTAGTACACGAGCGATGGCTTCACCGCCACGAGAGCCGGGAAACCAAGCTTCTAACACCGCAGGCACTTGTTTCAACCAGGGCATTGTGGTGGGTCCGCCGGTTTCCAACACCACAACAATATTTTTATTTACTTTGGTAACTGCAGCGATCAATTCATTGTAGCCGCTATCAAGTTGCAGGGTGTTGTCGACGTCTTCCGCATCCCATTGCGAAGCAAACACAATGACCAAGTCACTATGGCTTGCGAGTTTGATCGCTGAATTAATATCAACGCCGCTATCATAGTGCAGCTTTGCTTTGGTTCGGGATGCAAGCGCTTCTAACGGTGAAGAAGCGTGATGCACCCTGGTGCTACCGTCAGGCATTTTTTCAATCAAGGCGGCACCGCCCGGTGGATAAACTTGCGAAGCACCACCGCCAGAGAGCACACCGATATCCGCATGCGAACCGATAATTGCAATCGATTTTAATTTATTGCTAAGTGGTAGCAATTGGCGATCGTTCTTCAGCAATACCATTGATTGCTCTGCAGCAGTGCGAGTAACTAATGCATGCGCGGCAAAATCAATCTCACCTTTTGCGGGTGGGTGATCAAATAAGCTATGTTCAAACATGGACCAAAGAATGCGATGTGCCATGTCATTCAGACGCGCGGCAGAAACATAGTCATGCATGATTGCGTCTTTAAGAGCAGGTCCAAAGTATGGCGATTTATCGAATGGAAATCCGGAATCCTGATCAAGCCCGGCATTCGCTGCATAAATTGTCGAATGTACCGCGCCCCAGTCGGACATCACATAACCTTTGTAATCCCAATCGCCTTTCAATATTTCGGTTAACAACCAATGGTTTTCGCAGCTGCTAAAACCATTCACGCGGTTATAAGCGCACATCACTGCACCGGGATGCGCTTGTTCAATGGCAAGCTGAAAAGCAAGTAAATCGGACATGCGTGCAGCTTGTTCATCAATGGTAACGTTCAATGAGCCACGATTGGTTTCCTGGTCATTCATGGCGTAGTGTTTGATAGTCGCAATCACATTATTGGATTGAATGCCGCGTATTTGCGATGCCACCATGGTGGCTGCCAGTAAAGGATCTTCACCACCATATTCAAAGTTACGACCATTGCGTGATTCACGACATAGG
>JAICKZ010000211.1 GCA_025927665.1 Steroidobacteraceae bacterium
CCCGAGGCATTGCTGAATTATTTGGTGAGATTGGGTTGGTCGCATGGCGATCAAGAAGTATTCACCATGAACGAGATGATCAACTTGTTTGATATTAGTGATGTCAATAAATCTGCTTCGGCTTTTAATCCTGACAAGCTATCGTGGCTGAATCAACAACATATGATGAAAGCATCGGCGACAGTGCTGGCGAATGGATTACGTGATCAATTTGCGTTATTGAACATTCATGTCGATGATCAAATGATGCTTGAAGCGATTGCCAATGCACAACGCGAACGTGCTAAAACATTAAAAGAGATGGCACAGAATAGCGTGTTCTTCGTGAAAGATTTCGAGAGTTATGATGAAAAAGCAGCGAAGAAGAATCTCACCAAGGAAGCCAAGCTTATTCTTGCTGCATTGGAAATTGAGTTACACAGATTAGAAATATGGAATGCAGTTTCTATTCACAATGCAATCAATGCTATCGCTGCGCAGTTCAATGTGGGTTTAGGCAAAGTGGCGCAACCTTTGCGAGTGGCAGTGTGCGGTGGTGCAGTGTCCCCACCCATTGACGCAACGTTGTCTATTGTTGGTAAAGAAGTTACGGTAGCGCGTTTGCAGCGCGCCCAACGCTATATTGCAGAACAAGCGTAAATTGTGAAATTGAGGATCAATTTGCCTTGACACCCCAATGTCGACTCAATACAGTACGCGCCCTTGCAGTGGGGCCATAGCTCAGCTGGGAGAGCGCTTGCATGGCATGCAAGAGGTCGGCGGTTCGATCCCGCCTGGCTCCACCAGATTCCCGCACCAGTGCAATCGTTTTTGAAGTTTGAGGCCAGCGTCCCCATCGTCTAGAGGCCCAGGACACCGCCCTTTCACGGCAGTAACAGGGGTTCGAATCCCCTTGGGGACGCCATTTCATCATAAAGACTTACGTGATCGGGTAAGTCTGTGTCCCCCAGAGCTAACTGTGATTCAGCAATATGGCCCGCGCGCCGATCGTCGGGATCTATTTCTTGCGCGTTAGGCAAAAGCATCTGCCAACGAGCTAAACAGCAGCGCGAAGCTTTTGTTGGCGCTGATCGTTGCTATGCAAGTCTGCT
Organism: Steroidobacteraceae bacterium; assembly: GCA_025927665.1. Classification (GTDB taxonomy): domain Bacteria; phylum Pseudomonadota; class Gammaproteobacteria; order Steroidobacterales; family Steroidobacteraceae; genus CAILZL01. The sequence goes on from JAICKZ010000211.1 coordinate 1,092, forward strand.
GCGCTTTAATAAGGAAAGTTGTTTGAGTTGCCTGTGATTCTCATTGTACATGGCGTTTGCGATGGTCAATGATTGTGCGGACACGTGCGAGTCGGTCACCGCCCTGACCAATCATTGACTGCTTTGTGCCTGCGCCAAGTCGCCTCTTGCCCTACGGCCATTCCGCCGTCATCACAAGGCGATTTCACCATGAAGGCGTTAAAGAACTTAGCAGAAAGCCATGATTCATTGCATGATGGGCAAAGGACAGTTAACTCGCGGTACATCAATTGGCGCATGCGAAGTAAGTTATCAGCGCAACATGAAAGATGACGAGATCATTGCAACAGCACTCGACATTGTTTCTTGGCGCACACGTTCAGGGCTGTGTTATCGAATCCCCAAGCAAAAAGATTTCCTGCGCTTGCACTATGTTCATAGCTTTTTGAATTCCGATGCTTTGAATTTGTAAAAACAGCAACTGGATAACACGCTGCTTAATATCTCGTTCTTGGACCTAACAACACGACATATATCTACCCCACTGCTTACACGTATGCACAGCAACACTAACCGATTGGTTCAATGGCAGTGGTGCTATTACAAGACATATCAATCCTTGGAGTATCAGCGTGGGCACAAATTTGATATATTCAAAAACGCCGTGACCATTCCTACAACAAAAAATCCATAATAAACTAACCAATTTTATGATCCGCGTTGAAAACCTTGTAAAGAGATTTGGCGACTTGACGGCTGTGGCCGGTGTGTCGCTTGATGTGGCAGCGGGAGAGATACTTGCCTTTCTTAGACCAAACGGTGTCCACAAGCCAACCGTCATTAAGATGCTGACCACTCTGCTCGCTCCCACCAGTAAAAGCATTAACTCTGCCAAAAATATGCGTGAAGTAGCCCGCATATGGAGACGCTGAATATGGGAGCCGTCTATGTATTGTGGTTAAGAGAGCTGCGTCGTTATACGCGATCACGTTCGCAGATTGTTGTATCACTTGCCCAACCAATGTTGAATTTGTTTGCGATGGGCTTCGGTTTAAGTGCCGTATTCAACCAGGTAGGACGCGGAAGCTATCTACAATTTATTGCGCCGGGCATTATAGCGATGACGGTGTTGTTCGCGGCCACTTTCTCTGGGATGGCATTGCTGTGGGACAAGCAGTTTGGATTTTTGAAAGAAACATTGGTGGCACCTGTATCGCGTTTCAAAATCATGCTAGGCCGAACTTGTGGCGCCGCAACCGTGGCCATGATTCAGGGCACACTGGTAGCGTTCATTTGTTTTGCGGTTGGATTTCGTCCCGTGAGCTTTGCAGCATTGCCGCTTGCCATTGGCATACTCGCACTCATTGCAGTAGTGTTCGCGGCGCTGGGCACCACCATCGGCGCAAGTTTAAAAGACACGCAGGGCTTTCAAATGGTGGCGAACTTTGCGGTGACACCATTGTACTTTTTGTCTGGTGCAATGTTTCCATTGGACAATCTGCCCACCGCACTTGCCATTGCCACACGACTTGATCCACTCTCGTATGGTGTTGATGGTTTACGTGCCACACTGATTGGACAAGCGCATTTCAATGTCAGTCTCGATATCACCGTGTTAGTTACCATAGGATTGGGGCTCACCTGTATCGGCGCGTGGCGAGTTTCGACGATTGAGGCATAGCTGGCACTCGATCTACAGTGATTTCAGGACTGTCTAAATAACCTGTTGGTAAATTTAACAGGTTCTTCAACGACGCCATAAATAACAGATTGAAAAGTTATGCCAAGCGATAAAGCGAATGCATTACTCATCGAATGTCATGTTGACGTGTGTTAACGGCAGAGGCTATTTTAATGATTGAGATGGTTCATTCACAATTAGTGACATTGCAACGTGGTAACCATGAAAATATACCGGTATTTTGTGTGCCAGGAGCGGCCGCAACAGTAGCTAGCTTTATTGATTTCATCAATTCGTTAGGACCAGCAGTTCCGATACACGGCTTTCAGCTTTCATTTTACGATGAAAAGAATAAGGATCCTCTGTCAATATACGATATCGCTCAAGACTATGCTGACGTGCTCCAAAAGGAGTTTCCGTCAGGTCCTTATAGAATAGTGGGACATTCTTTGGGGGGATGGATTGCTTCTGCTCTTAGTATTGAATTGCAGCAACGTGGACTAACGCTGGATTCCGTTATTATAGTTGATAGCGATCCACCAGATGACGCTAGTACCGTATCTAAGTTGTGCGATACAAATGAGATAATCTTATCTCTAGTCGAACTAATTGAAGATTCTTGTGGACATGAAATTGGATTGGAAGTCTCGAGTCTTGAGAAGCTTCCTCTCGATGAACAGTTTGGTACATTGTGGAAATATATGGTTCGATACGGAGTTATACCAGGGCGATCCACACCTAAGTTTGTTCAAGTTATTTTTAACGCTTTATCGAGCGCCATGATGACTGTATATACGCCAAAAGCGATATATGAGGGCGAGGTTTTATTGGCTATTGGACATGAGCGGCGTGTTTCCCGCAGCCCTTCTCACCACGCAAATACAGCGAAACAATTGGTAACGGGTTGGCAAACTTATATACCGAAGTTACGCGATGTCACTATCCCTGGAAACCATGTGTCAGTCTTACGGCATCCCAATGTCAATGAACTTGTTTATCAGGTGAAAAAGGTATGGGGGATGCCATAGGCATGAAACTCAAAGATTGATACAGTTAAATATGACTCTGTCGCAATAGGATTGTCGAAACACAATAAGCGTTGATTTCATTGTGTATGTTATGCCACTTCCTTATTGCGATAGCTCCATAACTATTTGATCTCCATGCTTGCCGAGAGATACATATTGCTGAATGAAATTGTAGTACCTTTTTGTGGTGAATTTACTGATGTTGTTACTCAAGATTTGGTTCTGGTCGAACAACATGGAGTAGGTGATCCAAAGAATGTTTATCCTGAGGAGTGGGCTCTGATCGCAAGTTCGGTTGCTAAACGACAAAATGAGTTTGCGTCTGGACGAGAGTGCGCAAGAAAAGCTCTAAGTAAATTGGGCATACACAACTTTCCAGTACTCAGAGATCATGGCCGCGCTCCAATTTGGCCGGAAGGTGTCATCGGAAGCATTACTCACACAGAAAAATATTGCGCGGTTGTGGTAGGTTACAATCACAACATTTCTTCGGTTGGTATTGACGCCGAGATAGTCGGGCGCATTGACAAACAATTGTGGCCATTGCTTTTTACACAGAGCGAACGTGACCAGCTAAGCTGTCTCACAACAAGTAGTCAAAGTTTACTAGCAACTATTTTTTTCAGTGCAAAGGAATCCTATTTCAAATACCAATATCCCATTGCCAAACAGTGGGTCGATTTTCAAGATGTAACCGTTCGTGTCGAAGCTAACTCATTCTCTATCCATCCAAATGGGCAGTTTAATAATGACTTGACACATGGACGATATTGTTATTCCTTAGATACTAATATTGTGAAAACTATAATTGTTGGCATTGTGTAAAGCGTCGCTGAATCCGCATACTCCTACGAAGCAGTGATTGGCGTGATGTTGTAGAATAAATCAGTATCAAAAATTAAAATGAATTTAATTGTGAGTTCGCTATGTCACGTCCGACTGACGAAATGACTTCTGTAGATTCCATTCTGCTGCTTGATCCGATTGGTGCGTATGCAAGGATGGACGCACTTTCAAAATTGAGCTATCAACAGGCCGTAGCAGAACTGGCCAGTCAATCTGGTCGCACTTCTGATGAAGTGGCGCATACTGCGATTGAATGTGCCCAGCGCGCAGCGGACGAAACCATGTCAACTCGATTGAGGCACGTGGGCACTTACTTGGTTGCAGAAGGTAGGGATCAACTTGCTGCTGCATTGGGTATCAAAGTACCGCCGTTGCAACAACTGAGACTCTACGGTGGCGATCGATCGCTCAGACTTTATCTGTGGGGGGCTATTTTGCTCACCACGCTCATCTCCGTCTTCCTAATCCTTGCGCTTAAGTTACAGTTATCTTGGTGGGGGGCGGCGTTATTTTGGCTGGACGTTGCACTATTGGCCAGCGTTGTGGCGATGTCATGGTTAGATCGCCTGATAATGTTGCTGTTTCCACCACGACGTTTACCTCGATTGGACTTTCAAAGCGGTATTCCTGATGAATATCCGTCATTAGTTGCCGTGTCCTGTTTGTTGCTGTCAAATGAAAACACCAACATCGTTGCTGCTCATTTGGAGCGCCAGTTCCTCAATAATAAAGATCCAAATCTTTGTTTCTGTCTGCTTACAGACTTCGCCGATGCCCCCTCAGAGCACATGCCTGCAGACGAAGAATTGTTGCGCCATGCCCTTTTAAAGATTGATCAACTGAATGCTACCTACGGCGGTGGGTTCGCTATTCTCCACAGATCTCGAAAATGGAATCCAAGCGAAGGGAGCTGGATAGGGTGGGAGCGTAAACGTGGCAAGCTTGAAGAACTGAACTGCTTTTTGATCGATCCAAACGAAGCGAGCCGCTTTGCCGTGATCGCGGGTGATGTCAAAAGACTACAGAATGTGCGTTTCGTCCTCGCTATTGATGATGACAATAACCTGCGTCAAAACAGTGTCTCTCGATTGATTGGCGTCCTTGCCCATCCTCTAAATTGCGCGCAGTTCGATAAATCCAATACTAAGATAACTGCAGGTTACGGCCTGCTCGCTCCACGAGGATATCTAAGGTCGGAACATGATAATC
>JAICKZ010000029.1 GCA_025927665.1 Steroidobacteraceae bacterium
AATGAACTCTTCTTATCGTGTACTGGTGTTGGGCGGCTATGGCAACTTTGGATTGTTGATAGTCAAAAAGCTGGCGCAGATTCCCAATGTCGAAGTGATTGTTGCTGGCCATAACTTAAAAAAAGCAGAGGCCATTGCCAAGCTTCATGGTTCACATGCAACACATGTTGACAGCACAGCCGTCAATCTAGCGGATCAATTTCGTGAGTTGCAAATTAAAGTAGTGGTGAATACTGTTGGTCCTTTTCAAGGACAGAATTATTACGTCGCTCAAGCTGCGATTGATGCAGGTGTTCATTACATTGATATTGCAGATGCACGGCAGTTTGTGGTGGGTATCAGTGCGTTGGATGCAGCGGCGATGGCAAAAGAGGTCATGGTGGTCAGTGGTGCGAGTTCAGTACCGACATTAGCCGCTGCCGTGATCGATATGCATCTGCCAGAATTTCAACATTTGCAGACGATCGACTATGGTATTACTTCATCGGAAAAAACTCCTGGCGCGGCCACCGTACAAGCCGTGATGAGTTATGTGGGTAAACCATTTCGACAATGGCGCGATGGCGCGTGGCATTGGGTGCGCGGTTGGCAAAGCACGGGACGTCATCACTTTAAATCGAAATTAGGTACGCGTTGGTTTGGCAATTGCGATGTACCAGATCTGGAAATTTTCCCATTGCGTTATTCCGGTGTGCGCACCGTGCGTTTCAGAGCGGGACTGGGGTTGCGGATGACGCATTGTGGCCTGTGGTGGTTATCATGGTTGGTGCGATTCAAGTTATTGCAAAGTGCTTCCAAGCTCGCGCCATTGTTAACCAAGATGGCCGCGTTGCTGCAACCTTTGGGTAATGGACGCAGTGGTATGTTCGTCAAGCTCAGCGGTATTGGCATCAGTGGTGCACCCATTACTCGTGTATGGGAATTGAGTGCCGCCAATAATGAGGGCGCGAATATTCCTGGCATGGCGGTGGTCGCGTTGGTGCGCAAACTTGCGAACGATAAATTTTGGGGCAAAGGGGCGACGCCTTGTGTTGATATCGTCTCGTTAGATGAATACTTATATGAGCTGCGTGATCTGGATGTGACTGTCACGCGATATTGATCCACTGCAATCAATCAATTATTTGACATCTTCTCAACGATTAGCGGTTGATGGCGCGATATCGGGGACTTTGGAAAAAGATTCATTTATCTGAATCGAATTTTTGCATCTTAGACGGGTCTTGAGCAATGCCGCTTGCAATGAATCGTTAACTTCCGCTAACCAATGCGAATCAGGCGATTTCCAAGGTAATCTGGCATGCTTCCGGGCACGCGCCCGCAAATCACATGGTATTCAAGTGACACGAGTTTTTCCGATGATGAGAGCTTTGGTTTCTACACATAGATTTACCCAGTTGAGTGTCATCATTGGGTGCTTTTCGTTATTCGCATGCAATGGTGGAAAGCAAGACACACCGACTACTGCACGACAACCGGATTCTGTGTCATCGCGACCATCCGATGCAGGAAGTGGACAGAAATCTGGACGCAAAGGTCGTGCATCGTTCGATGAGGTGACCACCGTTGCAGTGGCGACGGTCAGTACCACGAATGTTCCACAATATATCAATGCGGTGGGCACGGTCATCGCACGCAATACTGCAACGGTACGTGCGCGGGTGTCAGGTCAGCTCGACAAAGTGTTGTTCAAGGAAGGTCAACTGGTGAAAGTTGGTGATGTGCTGGCGGTAATTGATCCGCGTCCTTATCAAGTTGTATTGGATCAACAAATAGCACAACTACAACGCGATCAAGCACAACTCGATAATGCCAAACATGATCTGGAGCGATATCAAGGTCTGGTTGCGGATAAAGTCATTCCACAACAACAAGTGGACACGCAAGCCGCGTTAGTGAGGCAGTATGAAGGCGTGGTGGCTATTGATCGTGCACAAGCAGCCAGTGCCAGATTGAATGTCGATTACACCAACATCACTGCACCGGTAAGCGGGCGCTTGGGACTGAGGCAAGTTGATGCCGGTAATTTAGTGTCCAGCAGTGATGTTAATGGCATTGTGGTCATCACTCAAATCAAGCCCATCAATGTGGTGTTTGCGATTCCCGGCGATCGTATCTCCGAGATCGCCAAACAACTCAACCTTGGTACTCGCCTACCCGTGGATGCGTTGGATCGAGATGGTAAAACCAAAATTGCCAGCGGTACATTGTTGACCGCGGATAATCAAATTGATGCCACCACAGGCACTGTCAAACTTAAAGCGGAATTTGCCAATGATGATGCCGCGTTGTTTCCCAATCAGTTTGTAAATGCGCGTCTGCAATTAGCTTTGAACAAAGATGCAACTGTCATTCCCAGCACTGCGGTACAACAGGGAAAAGAGGGTGACTACGTCTACGTTGTAAAACCAGATTCAACCGTGGCAATGCGATCGATCACCATCGGTTCGACAACCGCTGGAAATACCATTGTCACTCAAGGATTGAATGTCAATGAACAAGTGGTAGTAGATGGCCTGGATAAATTGCGCGATGGCAAACGCGTCACGATCAGTAGTGCTGCTGCCGCACAGGCAGTTGCCAGTGGTGCCGCTTCATCTGTACCTGAATCAAAAAAGAACTGGCAAGGCAAACATCGTGCTGCGCAATAACGGTTGCGACACATGAATCCATCACGTCTATTTATTGTTCGTCCGGTCGCAACCTCGCTGCTGATGGTGGCGATCATGGTGGCGGGATTGGTTGCTTATAAATTACTTCCCCTGTCTGCATTGCCGGAAGTGGATTATCCGACCATTCAAGTCACTACTTTATATCCCGGCGCCAGCCCAGAGGTGATGACATCGGCGATTACTGCACCGCTAGAAAGACAATTCGGCCAAATGCCAAGCCTGAAGCAAATGTCATCAACCAACTCTGCCGGTGCATCGGTTGTCACGTTGCAATTCGAATTGACCCTATCGTTGGATGTGGCCGAGCAGCAAGTGCAAGCGGCGATCAATGCGGCGGCGATTTTGTTGCCAGCAGATTTACCGGCGCCTCCGATTTACAGCAAAGTGAATCCTGCGGATGCACCAATTCTAACATTGGGCATCACCTCGCCTTCACGCAGTTTGTCCGAGTTGCATGATTTGGTAGATACCCGGATTGCACAGAAAATTTCCCAAATCAGTGGCGTTGGATTGGTAAGCCTTGTCGGTGGCCAACGTCCTGCAGTACGAGTGTTGGCCGATACGCGAGCATTGGCGGCGGCGGGCATGAACATCGAAGATCTGCGTACTGCCATTGGTACCGCCAATGTCAGTCAGGCCAAGGGCAGCTTCGATGGTCCGCAACGTGCTTCGACCATTGATGCGAATGATCAACTGCGTTCGGCCGAAGAATATAAAAACATCATCATCGCTTATCGCAATGGCGCGTCAGTTCGTCTGACGGATGTTGCCAAAGTAATTGAAGGCGCCGAGAACGACAAGCTTGCAGCGTGGGCCAATACCAAGCCTGCCATCATTCTCAATATTCAACGCCAGCCCGGTGCCAATGTCATCAGCGTGGTTAACAACATCAAACACTTGTTGCCGACGTTACAACAAACCTTGCCATCAGCCGTGGATATAGCAATGTTGACTGATCGCACCGTCACCATTCGTGCTTCTGTTACTGATGTGCAATTCGAATTGATGTTATCAGTCGCATTGGTGGTGATGGTGATGTACATGTTTTTGCGTAACTTGCCTGCCACCTTTATTCCCAGCATGGCCGTGCCGGTGTCATTGATCGGTACCTTTGGCGTGATGTATCTGGCTGGATTTAGTTTGAACAATCTGACCTTAATGGCATTGACCATTGCCACCGGCTTCGTGGTGGATGATGCGATTGTGATGATCGAAAATATTTCGCGTTATATTGAAGCGGGTGAAAAGCCTTTGGCGGCTGCATTGAAAGGTTCACAGCAGATTGGATTCACTATTATTTCATTGACGTTTTCCTTGATCGCTGTACTCATCCCGTTACTGTTCATGAGCGATGTGGTCGGAAGATTGTTTCGTGAGTTTGCTATTGTGCTGGCAGTCACCATTTTAGTGTCGGCTTTTGTATCGCTGACATTAACACCCATGTTGTGCGCCAAATTACTTAAGCATGAAACATTGACAAAACAAAGCCGCTTTGCGCGCTGGAGTGAAAAAGCCTTCGATAACATTACCGCTCATTATGGACGCGCACTACGGTGGGTATTGCAACGTCAACGTGAAACATTGTGGGCAGTCGCTATAACCATCTTGGTTACGGTGTTGTTGTACATCATCGTTCCAAAAGGATTCTTTCCTCAACAAGATACGGGCGTCATTCAAGTCATTACTGAAGCACCACAATCCATTTCATTCAGCGCCATGTCAACCAGTCAACAACAACTGGCGCAGCGTATTCTTCAGGATTCGGCCGTCGCAAGCCTGTCGTCCTTTGTCGGCGTGGATGGTACCAACGCAACGTTGAACAGTGGACGCATGTTGATCAATCTTAAACCACATGATCAACGTAACGACAACATACAAACCATCATTCGACGTTTGCAACATTCAATTGCCGATCTACCTATTATTGCGTACATGCAACCCGTGCAAGATCTCACCATTGAAGATCGTGTCAGTCGCACGCAGTATCAATTCACATTGGAAAGCGCCAGTACCGCACAATTAAATGAATGGACTCCCAAATTAGTTGCACAGTTGCAGAAGTCTTCAGCACTGGCCGACGTAGCCAGTGATCTGCAAGCGCAAGGATTACAAGCTTATATCGAAATTGATCGTGATGCCGCAGCGCGCTTTGGTATCACGGCCGCAACCATTGATAATGTTTTGTACGATGCATTCGGTCAGCGCCTGATTTCCACTATCTTCACACAGGCCAATCAATATCGTGTGGTGTTAGTGGCCGATGTTGATTCCAGTCGTGGCATCGATGCATTGAATGATTTGTACGTAACATCGAACACCGGTACACAAGTGCCACTATCGGCATTGGTGCATGTTGAAGAGCGGCAATCATCATTGGTGATTCAACATCTGGGACAGTTTCCAGCGACCACGGTGTCATTCAATCTTCCTGATAAAGGTTCACTCGGTAAAGCCGTGGATACAGTAGAGCAGGCAGCAAAAGAAATTGGTTTACCTCTCGGCATACAAACTGATTTTCAAGGCGCTGCGCTTGCGTTTCGTGCCGCATTGGGCAATCAATTGTTGTTGATCCTTGCCGCGGTCGCGGTGATGTACATTGTGCTCGGTGTGTTATACGAAAGTTATATTCATCCAATCACCATCTTATCGACATTGCCCTCTGCGGGCGTGGGTGCGTTGCTGGCATTGTTGATCGCCGGATCAGAGTTGGGAGTGGTCTCCATTATCGGCATCATTCTGTTGATCGGCATTGTGAAAAAGAATGCCATCATGATGATCGACTTTGCATTGGATGCCGAACGCAACGAAGGCAAGTCACCCGAAGAAGCCATTTATCAAGCCTGTTTGATTCGCTTGCGTCCCATTCTGATGACCACCATGGCAGCATTGCTGGGTGCACTACCGTTGATGCTTGGCACTGGCGTGGGTTCTGAACTGCGCAGACCGTTGGGCATTACGATGGTGGGTGGATTGATCATGAGTCAAGCATTGACGCTATTTACCACGCCTGTCATTTACTTGGCTTTCGACAGATTGGCGCGACGCTTCGATAAGCACGCCAGTGTCAATCCTAATGCCGACGCGATGACATCGTCATGAGCATCTCTGCCGTCTTTATACGTCGGCCGATTGCCACCACCTTGCTCACGATCGGTGTGGTGTTGGCCGGAGCGTTGTCGTTTGTATTGTTGCCGGTGGCACCTTTGCCGCAAGTGACTTATCCAACCATTAGCGTGCAGGCAAGTTTACCGGGCGCGAGTCCAGAAGTGATGGCCAGCACGGTTGCCACACCACTGGAGCGCTCGTTGGGTGTAATCGCCGGTGTCAGTGAAATGACATCAACCAGTTCGCTGGGCTCAAGCAATATCATTTTGCAGTTCGATCCGTCGCGCGACATTGATGGCGCCGCGCGTGATGTGCAAGCAGCCATTAATGCTGCGCGTGCTTTGTTGCCTTCAGGTATGCGTAGTAATCCTTCGTATCGCAAAGTCAATCCTGCCGATGCACCTGTCATGATCTTGGCATTGACCTCCGATGTGTTGAGCAAGGCAGAGATGTACGACCTGGCTTCGACTGTATTGGCAGAAAAAATTTCACAACAAAAAGGGGTTGGGCAAGTTGTGATTGGCGGCAGCGCCGCACCTGCAGTACGCGTGGATCTTAATCCTGATGCATTGAATAGTTATGGCATTAGCACTGCTGATGTACGTACCAGTCTTGCCGCCACCAATGCCAATCGTCCCAAAGGTGCAATTGAAGATGCAACCCACCACTGGCAGTTATATGCCAATGATCAAGCACGCAAAGCGGCGGAATACATGCCATTGATTGTAGCCTATCGCAATGGTGCTGCGGTGCGTTTGCAGGACGTAGGCAAAGCCACCGATGCCATGCAAGACGTTCGTAATGCCGGTTATTCCGATGGCAAACCTGCAGTGCTGGTCATCATTCGTACTCAACCCGGTGCCAACATCATTGAAACCGTCGATGGCGTGAAAGCCATATTGCCGGTGTTACGCGCAGTCGTACCCAGCACCGTGAATCTGCAAGTGATGATTGACCGTTCGCCAGGCATACGTGCATCGTTTCACGATGTGGAACGAACGCTATTGATATCGATATCGCTGGTCACGATGGTGGTGTTTCTATTCTTACGACGTGCAGCCGCAACGTTGATTCCGACCATTGCGGTACCGGTATCGATACTCGGCACTTTCGGTGTGATGTATCTATGCGGTTATACATTGGATACGTTGTCATTGATGGCAGTGACGGTGGCGACCGGGTTTGTGGTCGACGATGCCATCGTGGTGTTGGAGAACATCGCGCGACATATCGAGTCCGGTATGCAACCTATGCAAGCGGCACTTCGTGGTGCACGCGAAGTGAGTTTCACCGTGCTCTCGATGAGCCTTTCATTGATCGCGGTGTTTACACCGATCATGGCAATGGGTGGTTTGGTGGGACGTTTTTTTCGCGAATTTGCAGTAACACTATCCGCGGCCATTCTGGTTTCTTTAGTCGTATCGCTGACCACCACACCGATGTTATGTGCGCAGTGGTTGAAGAATCATGAGCAATCACAAAAGAAGTGGTCGCTGTGGCTCGAACGATTGCAACTTCGAATGAATGCGTTGTATGAACGCACCCTGCGTTGGTCATTAAAGCATAGTCGTTTGACGATGTTGATATTGTTGTCCACCGTGATCATCACCATCTACTTGTTTATCACCATTCCGAAAAGCTTTCTGCCGGATCAGGACACCGGCCAAATCACTGGCAATGTTCAGGCCGATCAAAGTACTTCGTTCGCCGCCATGACTGAAAAAATGCAGACATTCATGGCGATCGTATCGCACGATCCCGCCGTTGCGCATGTCACCACGTTCTTCGGCGGCGGCGGTCCACGTGGTGGTGGCTCCAATAGTGCTTCTATGTTTATCAGCCTCAAACCTGCAAGTGAACGTCCACCCACCGCTGCCATTATCAATCGCTTGCGCGGCAGGCTATCAGTGGTGCCCGGCGCTACCTTGTACTTGCAAGGTGCTCAGGATGTGCGTATGGGTGGACGTGGTTCCAATGCGCAATATCAATTCACGTTGCAGTCTGATGATCTTGCACTGTTGCGTACCTGGACTGAAAAACTTGTCGATGCATTCAAGCAATCGCCAGAATTGGCGGATGTCAACACTGATGCTGATCGAGGTATTGAAACGCTCATCACCATTGATCGTGATATGGCGAGTCAGTTGGGCGTACGTATGAACGCAATTGATCAAGCCTTGAATAATGGTTTTGCACAAGGACAGGTGGCAACCATTTATGGGGATATCAATCAGTATTACGTGATCATGGAATTAGAGCCACAGTATCTTTCAGGTCCGAGTGGACTTGACAGCATCTATGTGAAATCCGATAGCGGCAAGCTAGTGCCATTAATGACCTTGGCACATGTAACCACCAGCAATACGCCATTGGCTGTGCGTCATCAAGGGCAATTTGCTGCGGGAACGATTTCATTTAACTTGCCATTGGGGGGAAGTTTATCCAAGGCGCAGAGTGCCATCATGAAAATCATGAATGAGTTGCAGGTACCTACAGAAGTACATGGCAGCATGCAAGGCACAGCAAAACTTTACAATGAATCACAACAGTCACAGCCCATCCTGATTTTGGCTGCGCTGGTAACTATCTACATTGTGTTGGGTATGTTGTACGAAAGTTATGTACACCCACTGACTATTTTATCGACCATTCCAACGGCAGGTGTGGGTGCGCTGGTAGCGTTGATGGTAACCGGTCAACCCTTTACTTTGATTGCATTGATCGGTTTGATTTTATTGATTGGTATTGTGAAAAAGAATGCCATCATGATGGTCGACTTTGCACTTGAAGTGGAACGCAGTGAAAATTTGTCCTCACATGATGCGATCTTCAGAGCGTGCTTGATGCGCTTTCGTCCCATCATGATGACCACGCTTTCCGCATTGCTTGGTGCATTACCATTGGCAATCGGTTTTGGCGAAGGTTCCGAGTTACGCCGACCCTTAGGTATCTCTGTTGTCGGCGGTTTGTTGTTGTCGCAAATACTGACGTTGTACACCACGCCTGTGGTGTACTTGTATATGGATCGCTTCAGCGCTTGGTGTCGTAAGAAATTTCGCCTGCAAGAACCGTTACAAGCATTGTCGAGAGAAGTGTAATAACGCTACCTCTCTATCGACACAATGTTTAGAAGCGATAAATACAGTGATGTAAAGTCGAGCGAGGAAGATTATTTTATCTATGTTTGCTTTTATGTCTTTAAGAACTGATCCTCAACTCGCTCTCTTCAACTCACTCACTGTTTTCAATCCCAATGCTTCGCGAATGACATCTTCCACGCGTTCGCAAAATACAAACTTGATGTCATTGCGGACGCTGTCTGGAACATCTTCCAAATCTTTACGATTGCGTGCTGGCAATAAAATTCGCTTGATACCAGCGCGATGCGCAGCAATGCTTTTTTCTTTTACACCACCAATGGGTAAGACCAACCCACGCAGACTGATTTCGCCTGTCATAGCAACATCATGAAACACCGTACGATTGGTCAATAGCGACACCAATGCGGTATACATTGACACACCGGCGCTCGGACCATCTTTGGGAATAGCACCAGCAGGCACGTGGATGTGGATGTCACTTTTTTCAAATAAAGTTGTATCGATGTCCAACGACTCCGCTTGTGACTTCACCAGTGACAATGCAGCTTGAGCGCTTTCCTTCATGACGTCGCCCAATTGTCCGGTCAGAATCAATCGTCCATTACCAGGCACACGTGTGGCTTCGATAAACAATATGTCGCCGCCCACTGGAGTCCATGCCAAGCCAGTAGCGACACCTGGCACACTGGTGCGCATCGCCACTTCATTTTCAAAACGGGCGGCGCCCAAAATAGTACGCAGGTCATCAACATTGATGTCCGCATGGTGAATGCTGCCATCCGCGATACGCACAGCAACATTGCGTAATACCGCGCCAATCGTACGTTCCAAGTTACGGCAACCTGCTTCACGGGTGTAATCACGCACGATGTGATGTAAAGCTTCATCCGCAATAGTGACCGCGTCGTCTGGCAAACCATTGGCCGTCAACTGACGTTTGATCAAGTAACGTTTTGCAATCGCCACTTTTTCATCTTCCGTGTAACCGGTAAGTTCAATGATCTCCATGCGATCACGCAACGGTCCAGGAATGGTATCGAGTTGATTGGCAGTGGCAATGAACACTACTTTTGATAAATCAAAATCCACACCAAGATAATTATCGCGGAAAGTATTGTTCTGCTCGGGGTCAAGTACTTCTAGTAATGCCGCGGCGGGATCGCCGTGAAAACCTTGACCCACTTTGTCGATTTCATCCAACATCAATACGGGATTGCGAGTACCCACTTTTCGCAGTGCTTGAACAATGTTGCCCGGCAATGCGCCAATATAAGTACGGCGATGTCCACGAATTTCAGCTTCATCATGCAAACCACCCAGGCTGGCGCGCGCAAACTTCAAGCCCATGGATCGTGCAATGCTCTGACCCAGTGAGGTCTTGCCCACGCCGGGCGGTCCCACGAAACAAAGAATGGGACTACGACCTTGCGGGTTTAGTTTACGTACGGCGAGATACTCAACAATGCGGCGTTTGATTTTCTCCAGACCATAGTGATCTTCATCAAGCACGGTACGTGCTTTGATAACATCAATTGCTTCATCATCAGTTTTGGACCAAGGCAATTGCGTCATCCAATCCAGCCAAGTACGTATCATTGAATACTCACCGCTGGCATCGGGCATACGCTGCAAGCGTTTGAGTTCTTTTTTCGCCTGTTCCAAAGCTTCAGGTGACATCCCCGCTTTGTCGATGGCATCAGCAACTTCTTTTAGTTCATTAGTTGCCGACTCTTCACCTTCACCCAATTGCTTTTGAATTTGGCGCATTTGTTCGCGCAATACGAATTCCTTTTGACGATCATCAATGGCTTCACGCGTATTAGATTCAATTTGTCGTTGTAGTTTCATCACTTCAATACGATGTGACAACAACTCAGCCACACGATCCAGACGTGCACGAAGGTCGGTTAATTCAAGTACGCGTTGTTTATCCTGAGCACTGATGTCGAGGAAGCTAGTAATCAGATCGGCAAGATGTGCCGGTGAATCGATATTCTGCACCGCATGAGCCAATTCTGCAGGTGACTGTGGCAACAGTTCCACCGCTTCAGCGGCGAGCCGTTTCAAGTTCAATGCACGCGCTTCAATATCGCTGGACACCACCGGATATTCGGGAAGATATTCCACTCGCGCTAATCGGAATGGTAGACCCGGTTGAAAGTCGAGGACACGAAAACGTCGCTCACCCTGAACCACTAGATGATGCCGACCATCTTCAGTGGTGACGTAACGCAGAATGCTGGCCAATGTACCGACCTTGTATAAATCATCGGTACCAGGCTCACTCACTTCGGCATCCCGCTGCAAAAGAAAGCCCACCTTGTTGGTGGTGCGCACTGCTTCCTTCGCCGCTGCGATACTTAGTTCGCGTTGTAAAGCCGCAGGAAATACCGTGCCGGGAAACAGCACCATGTTGCGCATGGGCAGAATGATCAGCATGTCGTCAGAGACTAGAGAATGTGCTGCTACGTCAGTTTGGTCGTTTGCGTTGCTCATGGTGAATCAATGGTGGATAAAAATTGATTTTCAAGGCCGGATATCAAGCTAGATAAATGGATATCGGACATGGCGTCATAACCGGATCAAAGGAGGAGTTTGTTAAACAAGAAAACCATTACTTCAATGCCCCGTATATGGTGCTTGCGATGATGGATTCAATTAGTGATCATTAAATATCCTTTCAACTTGCCGTGACCGGATCGCGAAGCAAAGATGTTTTACGACATTCAAGTCTGCTACTTGCATGCATATCAAACCATGCATAAAGGCCTTCAGTACCGAAAACACGGCTTGATCAATTGTTGAATGCGGTTAACAATCGCGACAGTTTGCAGCGCTTGTACAAGAGCATAGGAGAAATCTGAAATGATTCAATTTGCCGAAAGGACACATCCCGGACGTCGCAGCGGTGCTAACGAAGATGTCACGGGTGTCAACTTGCAACGACAAT
This sequence comes from Steroidobacteraceae bacterium, assembly GCA_025927665.1. Lineage (GTDB taxonomy): Bacteria > Pseudomonadota > Gammaproteobacteria > Steroidobacterales > Steroidobacteraceae > CAILZL01. The sequence goes on from JAICKZ010000029.1 coordinate 11,829, forward strand.
GGTGGTTTGTGGCTGATGGCATGGGCGGACAGGGCAATGGCAGCGTTGCCAGCAGTGTTGTCAAGCAAACCATGGAAGCGAGAAACACTCCGGATGAATTAGCGAATGCCATTCATCATTCACACTTGCAGATTCTTGCGGCCGCCACAGAAACGCCTACCTTGCGTAACATGGGTTCAACAATTGTTGCAATCGAACTTAAAAATCGGCTCGCAACCATCGCCTGGGTGGGAGACAGCCGTGCCTATTTATATCGCAACAATCAACTCAAGCGTGCAACGCGCGATCATTCCTATGTTGAAGTGTTGCGTGCCATGCAAGGGCTTACTGAAGAACAAGTGCGTGGTCATCCCGAAAGTAATGTCATTACTCGCGGTTTGGGCATGGAGGAATCTGCAGCTTCACTGATAGAGTTGCCGCTGCGAAAGGGTGATCGTTTCTTGTTATGCAGTGATGGTTTGACTGAAGAACTAACCGATATGGAAATCGCACGCGTGCTGGATGATGCGCAATCAATCAGTGATGCTGCTGATAAGTTGATGGCGAGCGCATTGGCAAACGGCGGTAAAGATAATGTCAGCGTAGTGACTGTGCAGTATGACGGTCCGAGCAATCGTACCTATTGGATTAAAAATCTGAAATCAAATCTGTCATGGCCCGTAATCGCAGCAATGTTGGTTGTCACGCTAGTGGCGGTGTTTACACTATGGTGGTTGTCACACCGTAAACATTGATTTCAATTCAAGCTAAACAAATAACGCTCATTGTGATTTTCAATGATCGCTACTGTTCACAATGTTCATTAAGCCATCAACGGCGTCTGCAAGCGATTGTATATCTTGGTGTTGAGTATTTCTCAAAACATCTTCCGCCACGCCTTGGGATTTTCTAACGGCACGACGTTAGCAAGATTATCGGCAAGCAAATGTCGATGACCTGCATCCAATAATGGATTAACCGCGTCAAGCAATTGCTTTAGTTCTTCAGAGCGATTGCAATAACGTGCCAGCGCGGCATTGTTCATCACGGCGTCAAAGTATTTTTCCCATTCCGTGTCATTCCAATCACGAGATGGCTGCACGCTGGCAATATGAGCATTGCGAATTTTCCACACGGTGGCATTACTTGCCCAAGTCGCATCCGCATCGACTTCAAGTGTGTCATGACTATCAACAAAAACCAGCGTGAATCCTATGTGCTCACCCAGTTTGTCGTAATCGTCGTAGAATCGACCGCCACTATAAACGGGATTTTCCGTGACTGTAAAATCGCCGAGCCGTATATTTCTGCCTTCCATCACTTTGAATACCACGTCACCTCCGCAACGACGTACCGTATTAACACTGCATGACGAATGCACAATTAGGTAGGGCGGTTGCCAACTGAGTTGTTTACGCAGCAACGAGGTTGCGTTAGCAGTGGTGAGATCGCTCAACGTGGTATTTACAAGTTGCGCAATAGGACCGCTGTGAACTGCAATGCGTACTTCATTGCCACCTTCTTCGAGTGGATGAATGGTAGCCGTAACTTTCACGGGTGATTCCATTAACAATAGCTCATCAGCATGCACAAGCGTTGTGAATAGCAGCGTTGATAGCAGGCAGAAAAGCTGGAATTTATGTTTCATATTTAATTCCTGATTTCGTCAGTTGTATGCATCAATTGTACTCGCCACAATGCAAATATTGGAGATGTTTGACGTCACTGTAGTCAATGATACTTTGGCTTACCCGTGAGATACATTACACTGGTCGCATGGTAAACAAGCGTGCACTGATAGTAGATGATTCACGAGCCGCACGGGTAGTATTGACCCGAACACTGGAAAGTTTGGGTGTGATCGTTGACGCGGTTGAATCGGCCGAATTGGCGCTCGACTATTTGTATGCGTCGCAGCCAGATGTAATCTTTATGGATCACTTAATGACCGGCATGGACGGCTTGGCGGCCGTGCGGGTAATCAAAGCCAATCCACGCACCGCAACGATTCCTATTTTTATGTACACCTCGCAAAATGAACCTGCTTTTGTCCATGCGGCGAGAATCGCCGGTGCATTGGGCTTGTTGCCAAAAACTTTCAATCAGCATGATGTCATCAATATATTGCAACAAGTGCGTTCCATCGATAAATCTACATCGCCTGCACATATACCTGCGCGTGCGCGACTTACGTTGATGCAACGTATCGCGTTGCCGTTACTGAGTCTCAGCGTTTTGATATGTATTGGTTGGTTGATGTATTCTAATTATCATCTACAGCAACAATTGAAATTATCAAAACAAATTGAAACTGCAGCGAGCGCGACCGCATCCAGTCATAGCCAAGCATCGTCACGCATGGTCACAATGACTACATCAACAGGTGTACGTGTCGTTGTCATTGATAGTGAAACCGTTCCCTACGGTGAAGTGCCATTGGCGGGTTCAAGATTGGATCGATTGAGGAATATGATTAACAGTTTGCATGGCAAAGCATTCAAAGGCGTCGTGCGAATAGAAGTGTTTACCGGAGACTTTTGTTTGCAAGGCAATTCAACTGAGGGATATCGCATTGCAGAAGCAACTTTGCCTATAAAAGAGTGTGATTTACTCGGCAATCCTTTTGCCGATGTACTGAGTGTGCAACAACGTCAATCAACCACATTCACAAACTTTCTGACCAGCATTAATCAAGATAACAATATCCACATTCAACTTGCTGACGGCGGCCGACAACTCGCAACACCTTATCCAGCACAACTGCCAGGCTTAAAAGCAGGCGAATGGAACCTAAGTGCCGCACGTAACAATCGTGTGGAATTCACGGCGAGCACGAAGTGAAATAGTGATTATTCGCACTATCGATATTAATAAGCCAGTTTTCCCATTCTAAATCTTTGCTACCACCTACACTGCGATAGAAGTGTTTTGCCGCATCGTTGTCTGGTAAGACTTGCCAACGCAGTAGACGTGCATTGATCGACTGTGCATACTGACTCACGGCATAAAAAAGTTGACGACCATAGCCATTGCGACGTTCTGCATTGATCACAAATAACTCTTTAAGAACGACCATTGGACGAAGATCGAATGTAAACGGAATTGTATAAACAACTACATAACCAAATAGTGTTTTATCAACTGCTGCAACCCATATTTTGAATTGCGCATGAGCGTTCGTTGCTAAGCCTCGGTTGACCAGGTCATCACTGGTAACGACAAAACGATCTGCATAACCTTCGTATTCTGCGAGCATATGCATCAATACTATAAGCTGGGCCGCATCATTTACCGTTGCGCTGCGAATCACGGCTGGCTGATCAAATTGTGTCGGTAACAAGCGTGAAGCCCTCGTCTAGCCAGCCGGTGATACCACCGATCATCAACTTAACGGGTCTTCCCAGTTTTGCCAACCGAATGGCTCCCTTATGCGCCCCGTTACAATGTGGCCCGGCGCAATAAACTACAAAGATGGTGTCCTGCGGATAGCGACTTATAGTTCCTTCGATAATTTTTGCATAGGGCATATTAATCGCGTCCTTAATATGGCCTTGTGCATACAGATCAGGGCTACGTACGTCAAACAGCACGAAATCTGCTTTGTTGTTGGTCATAGAGTCATGTACATCCCAACAATCAGTTTCAAATTCAAGCGCAGACTCAAAGTGCTGACGAGTTCTTTCACTGCCGGCTGGTGCGATTGCAGTTACTGCGGTGGTCATATAATTCTCCTTCGATGATTTGATGTGGGGGCAATTTTGTGAGTTGATCTGCTAAATTGCCATTGGCGAAATTGACATGTATCGGTAATATTGCGCCATGCGGAAGATTTCACGTTCAAAACCCCATCGTGTAGTGGCACTCGCTTATGATGGCCTGTGCACATTTGAGTTTGGCTGTGTCGTTGAACTATTCGCACTCCCCCGACCAGAATTGAATATAACGTGGTATGACTTTGCTGTGTGCTCTGCTGAACGTGGTCTGATAAAAGCTGCAGGTGGTATTGAAGTACGCGTACCGAATTCGTTAGTTTGGCTTGATAAAGCCGATACCATTGTAATTCCAGGCTGGCACAATGCTGATTGTCTACCGTCACCGCTTCTGGTGAGAAAGT
>JAICKZ010000309.1 GCA_025927665.1 Steroidobacteraceae bacterium
CGCCCGCGGTATAATGCCAATCTACATTGACGCGTGGGACATTCAACGCATCGACATCATTATTCAAGGTAACGCGGCTGTTTGGATTGGGTTCCTGCTCCGCATGGAAATCTAAACTGAACAACGGTGCCTTGGGCTTGATAATGATGGACGGAAATTTACGTTTGGCTAATTTTCTATCGCGCAGCATGTGCCATGCAAACTCTGTCGCATCAAAAGGCCCGGCAAGTACATTACGCAAGTGCTTTAACCATGTTGTCAATGGCGTGCCTTCTTCTCCATACAAACGTTTTCCATATTCATAAGGAATTAATGGCTTTGCAAGATAGAGTAATGAGAGCACTGCATTCTTGTGTTCAGGCAAAGTAATTCGCGGATGATGTAATCGTGCAATAAAATTACCAATTCCTTGTGCACGTTGCACTTCAGGACGTAATGCAAATCGTCGTCGACAATATACATTGTCGTGAGATACATCATAACCATGCCATACCTGTGGCAATAATCGATTGAAAGTCAGCGTACCAACCGTGCCCGCAAGATGACACATGTAGTAACGACCTACCACATCATGTGTGTTGCCAATGCCATCGACATGAACATCACGATTGACGAGCAACAATCGGGCTACTTCAATTCCACCTGCTGCAAGCACAAAGTGTTTTGCTTTAACCGTCAGTGATTTGTTTGCATACTGCGGTAGAGTGCGCGCAGTAATACTTGTAACCTGCGTGCCACTGTCATTCAACTGGATACGAGTAACATTGGCATGCAGCACAACTCGGACATTTTTTGCACTACGTAGTAGTTGGCCATAACGACTACCAAAATCCGTCGGGCAGCTAAAACGTTCCAATGTATTAGTCGTAAAATGTTCGCTGCTAAAATCCGTGATCATAGGTCGCATAGGTTGATTGAAAGCCGCTTCAATCGTGTATGCAAATTCACCTGCTTCGCACAGTTGATTGGCGCGTGGATAAAATGGTTGTAATGTTTGACTGCTGATTGGCCATCCGCTGTTTGGGACATAGCCGCGTGATTCAAAATCGATTTCATCAAATGGCATGCAGCGCCCCCCCCAAATAGTGGTAGATCCTCCAAAACGGCGCTGCCGATAAGTATCCGGGGGACTATGCAGGCGCTTGTCGGTGACCGTACCTGCATACAGTGCTTGCGTGACTGGCTCAGCCTTTAATCCACCACTTTCAAGTATGACCACGTCCAGACCTGAATTCATTAGCTCCAACGCTAACGTAATTCCCGCCGCGCCAGCACCGACAATACATATATCTGCAGACCATTCTTGTGCAGATTGCAATTCGCGAAGATCACTCAGCATAACAATTCCTGAACTTTGACTAAGCTTTTGACACTTATTTGAAAGCGACAAGATATCAGACACAGATATAACAAAGCACCTCAATTCATGGGTCTGTATCGAGTTTTCAATCGGTGCAAAATGATGTCCTTCCGTGTATAAATGCGGAATTACAGTTTGCGGTATGCACCATGTCGGATTTTGTTCAGTTACAGTTCGATCAATATGACCTGGAAGGTTTTATCAAGATTGCGAGCGATTTCGGTCAAAACAACTTTGGTTATGTCGTAACACCCAATACTGATCATCTGATCCGCTACTGCGACGATGTCAGCTTTCGCGCGCTATATGCCGAGGCTCGCTATGTGTTATTAGATAGTCGCTTTCTTTCCTACTTGTTCAAACTAATCCGCGGCGTTTCGTTGCGGGTATGCGCTGGCAGTGACCTGACTGCCGCTTTATTCAAGCGAGTCATAACGCCGAACGATCAATTGATACTGATTGGCGCTACAGAACAACAGGCACAAGCGTTACGTGAACAATTGAAGTTAACGCGTTTGCAGCATTTCAATCCACCGATGGGCTTCATTAAAGATCCAGTGGCAATAGAAACGTGCTTGAAATTTGTTGAACAATATAGTCCGGCACGTTTTATATTTTTGGCGGTCGGCTCGCCACAACAAGAAATACTGGCGCAACGCATTAAACAACTTGGCAAGATTTACGGCATGGGTCTATGCATCGGCGCTTCCATCAACTTTTTAACCGGTGAGGAACGTCGTGCGCCGTATTGGATACAACGAATCGGCTGTGAATGGTTGTATCGATTAATTCAAAATCCACGTCGCTTGGCAAAGCGGTACTTGATACGCGGACCACGAATATTTTTGCTACTCAAGAATATCGCGGCTAGTACTCGATAATAATCAGGGAGTATCTTCCTTCGTAGAAAAGATCATGCTTTCAAGCAAAGAAAAATTGTTATCTCTTCCATCTGTTTTTAAACATGGGCAAGAAAAAAACACGCTCGTGTCTATTTGCTTAATAGCCATGTGTATCAACATGGCAGTTCCTGATGGTTTTGATTATCAACCAGCATCAATAGATACGGCACTGGCTCCTGGCTCGGCAATCACACGCATTGCTTGGTTATTATTTATTGTAATTGGAATATTTAAATTCGGTCAAAGCTTAAGAGCCTCAAAAGCTATTCTTGCTAAAAATCGCTTTTTTGTTGGTCTGCTAATCATTACTGCGTGCAGTTTTTTTTGGTCTATTGCACCCGACTTCACCATGCGTCGCATACTTCGTATCACCGCAGTAGTAACTCTTTGCGTCGCATTTGCAGGAGCTTCACGAACCTCAAGAACCTTCCAGTTAGTTCTACGTCCAGTTTTCACCGTAATAATGATTAGCTCAATCATCTTTGTTATTGCGTATCCAGAATATGCAATTGAAGCATCTCAACAGTTCGAGCTGCGCAATGCTTGGAAAGGCATTACAACACAAAAAAATGTTTTGGGTGGATTGGCATCGATGAGCAGCATATTCTGGCTACATGCATGGATATCAAAACAGATGCGACAGCCGTGGCCACTCATTGGCCTAGGCGTATCGGCAACTTGTCTCTTTAATTCACGCAGTTCAACATCAATAATGGCAACAATTTTTGGTGCATTCCTGATGTTCATGTTGATGAGATCACCGGGTAGTATGAAACGAGCCATGCCTTACTTTGTTGGCATCTTTGTTAGTATTTTATTGTTGTATTCACTTGCGGTACTTAAATTGATTCCCGGATCAGAAGTTTTATTAAGCCCAATTGCGTCTATTACTGGCAAAGACTTAACATTTTCTGGACGCACCGCTATTTGGGATATCATAAATACACATATTCAATATAACCCATGGCTGGGAACTGGTTATGGTGCTTACTGGATTGGTGAAGATCCCACTTCACCTTCGATTGAAATGAAGCAAAAGTTATATTTCTATCCAACAGAAGGGCACAACGGATACCTTGATA
>JAICKZ010000104.1 GCA_025927665.1 Steroidobacteraceae bacterium
AACATGCGGGCAATGCGCGTGACCCGAAGTCTTTATTACAGCATCTACATCTGGATTACCTGAAATTTGACGGGGCTTTAATGCAAGGATTGTCACTGGATATCGCCTTGCAGGAACGATTACAAGCATTGGTAACCGCCGCACGCCAAAGAAATATTCGGACCATTGCCGAGCGCGTTGAAGATGCCAACACGCTGGCTGTGTTGTGGCAGCTTGGTCTTGAATTAATTCAGGGATACTTCGTGCACGAACCCGAACAAGTCACCTTGGGTTGATCACTCATAACCTAAGTCCAAGTGTTCGATCAGTTATTCCAGAGACTGACTCCTTCCTATTGCCGACGTAGACGATCATTGGCCCGAATGGACAACTGCATTCAACAAAGGCTTTACGCACTTACGTCATCCGCGAGCTTAGAAATATTGCGTTGAATCGATAGTAGCTAAATTCTGTTCTTTAAGATGATGAAACACTCAGACGCCTGAAGGTAAATTATTCTTTTCCCATAACTGCAACTGATACAACACTCCCTCAATAAGCTTCTGCGGATCCTTCAAATATTTCTTTTGGTCATTAGGAACACGTACCACGCGCTTCAGATGTTTGGCGCTCCATAAAATCATATGCACCATAACGTGAACAAGTTCTTTTCCAGCTTCGGTAAGATAATAAATCTTGCGTGACTTTACGGTGGGACAAGGAAAGAAGTTAATCATGCCACTTGCATGCAATTTCTTTAATCTGTCTGCGAGAATATTGGTAGAAATTTTTTCTCTCATGGCCAGGAATTCACCATATTCATGTTTGTTGTTGAGTAGCAATTCGCGAATGATCAGCAAGGTCCAGCGATCGCCGATGACGTCAACAGAACAGGCAACTGGGCAGTCCGAGATTTCACAATGATCTTGGCCTTTCATAAATAGCTCACTTGCATAATAAAAGTTATGGGACTATATTTACGCAAAGACTTGCGTAATGCAAGTTCACCTGCAACAGCGAGAGGAACAAACACAATGACTGAAATATCTCTGGATAAGAATAAATTCGGCCCTTGGGCATTGATTACCGGCGCTTCGTCCGGAATCGGCAAAGAGTGTGCACGTCAAATCGCAGCATCAGGCATCAACGTTGTGCTGGTGGCTCGTCGTGAAGCTTTGTTGAAAGAAGTTGGCGCGAATCTAAGCGCAAAATATGGCATCAAACATCGCATTATCGTTGCTGACCTTTCTGAACAAAACTTTATGGAAAAAATTATTCCCGTCACGAATGATCTCGATATTGGTTTACTAATATCTAATGCTGGCGCTCCTTATAAGGGAGCATTCCTCAACTCTGAATGGGATGACCTTGCAAAACGCCAACACCTTAATGCGCTTTCGCACTTGGAGATCGCGCATTACTTCGGCAGAAAGTTTGTTAAGCGTGGCAAGGGCGGAATATTGTTTTCCGGGGCCATGGGAGCCATGCAAGGATTGCCGTTTGTGGCCAATGAATGCGGCGCGAAGGCATGTATACAAAGTATTGGTGAAGCTTTGAACATCGAGCTAAAGCCGTTTGGAGTGAATGTCTCTGTGCTTGTCATCGCACCCACTGACACAGATGTGATAAAGAAAACCGGTATCGATCCATCAGATATGCCTATGAAGCCCATGTCGGTTGAGCAATGCGCATTTGAAGGTTTGCAAGCGTTATCGCAAAACAAGGCCACCCACATTAACGGTAGAATCAATCGGATCATAACTACCTTGATGCCGGACTCGGCTATGCGCCAAATGTCAGCAAAAATGTTTACAAAATCTCTTGCTGCACAAGGCACCGCGTAAATTTTTAAAGAGTATCACCAATGGTAAATCAAGCAAAAACCACTTCTATGGCCTATTGGATCATAACCATCTTGGTTGCGGTATTGTTCATTGTTCCAGGCATCATGTTGCTTCTACATGTTCCGCACTTCACACAGGACATGGCTCATCTGGGATACCCTATTTATTTTCTAGCTATCTTGGGCGTGTGGAAAATCTTAGCTGCAATCACCATTGTGGCTCCGCGATTACAACGGCTTAAAGAATGGGCCTACGCAGGTTTGGTTTTTGATGCAAGCAGCGCCGCAATTTCCCGCGCATCGGTTGGAGATGATGCTCTTAAGATAATCGCCCCACTCGCCATCACTGCCCTTGTATTGCTCTCATGGAAACTGCGGCCAGCAGATCGCACATTGAAATCTTAAGACAGACAGTTTAAACGCATTTAACCTTTACCCATTGCAAAATGGGTAATCGCTTCCGGTTGATCATCCAGTTCGAGATCAACTTTAAGTCGTTGCTGCTTCTTGATGTGTGAGATCAGGGTCCTTTCATTCTGGTTAGGATGAGACAAGGGTTTGATATGATCAAACAGAATGGAAGTGAAGTCCGAAGTCACATGTCATCTCTAATGCTTGCACGAATGGGATTCAATCACGGTGATACAAAAGATAATTTTGTGGATGTCCTTATTCCTTTGCGGGCACAAGCGGAACTGATTGCGATGGTTAATAAACAAGGTTGTCAATTAGGCGGATTGTTTTTTAACAAAAAGTCCACCGTGGCTTGCAACATTTGTAAACGTGTATCACTGTGAGACAACCAGTGGTCTTCATGCTTGAGTGTAACGAACTCAACCTGCTTGTTTGCTTTTTTGAGTACCTTGAACATGAGTTCGCTTTGTTCATACGGCACTACGGTATCATCTTTACCGTGAATCAATAGAATGGGGATATCAACTTTGTCGACACCCTGTAAGGGTGAACGCAGCTTGAGCACAGGGTCATCGGCTCCTTTGGCACCAAGGTAGCGATCAAAATAGCGCGTACCAGAACTATCATGTCGATCTGCCCGGTCGATTAGGTGTTGTCGAAATTTCACCAGGTCTGAGACTCCAGCTACCGATACCGCGCATCGATATACACCTGCATCCAGCGTCGATCCTGCAAGCGCTGCGTAACCGCCATAACTTGCGCCAACAATACATACGCGTTTGGGATCAACCAATCTGTCTTTGACTAATTGGCTCACGCCGTCCGACAAATCGGTTTGCATTTTACGTCCCCACTCACCGAAACCTGCTGACATAACTGACCAATCAAGATCAGAACCACGAAAATTGGGCTGTAGCACTACATATCCTTGCGCCGCTAGTGCCTGCGCCCACCAATCAAAATTGCCAGTATCACGTGACTCAGGGCCACCGTGCGGCATAACAACCAGCGGCAAATTTTTTGGCTCACGCCCAGGTGGTAGCGTAACGAATCCAGGGATGGTCATCCCATCCGTGGCTTTGTAGTTGATAGGTTTTACATCTGCGATAGTCGTCAGCCCATCATAAACAGGACCAATCTGGCTGAACTTAAAGGTGTTTGCATCAAAGTAGATAAAAGCATAGCCGCGCTGTCGCACTTCGACGCGCATCGCCCACTTCTTGTAGTCATCAGATGCAGATACAAACTGCACATGTGAGTCAGGAAAATTAGCTAGTATCAAATCCCATGTTTCCTGAACATGACTATCAAGAAACTCGATGCTCTGATCGCCTGTCTTTTTCCAACCAGCAATAATGCGGCTGCCGTATCTGTCAGAAAGAAACGAGTCATAACGGTTGGCATCGGGCACTGAACCGCTGACCACACCATCCTTAAATGCGACTGCTTTCCATATCCGTTGGTTGGTATCACCGTCAGTTGCACTGACCCACACCGCGTCACCATCAGGTGATATACCCGCCACGTCGGGTGTTCCTATTTCCGTGTGTTCTGATATTACTTGTTTTAATTTTCCGTCCACACGCAACCGCAAATTCCAACGTCGATCATCCTGACTATATTCGTCAGTTGCGACAATCTTGCCATCTTTATCAACCAACCAGGATGTATCAGCCTCAGCGCCACGTTCTACGATGTACGCGAGATTAACGCCAATCTTAAACTTGCACAGCGTTGGCTTAAGTCTCCCTTCGTCATCTGTCGACAGTCCAGGGATATATACCATGATGTAATTGCCTATCTTTCGCAGAACTGGTGAACCAACGATGGTGTTCATGGTCACCGTACTCTTTCCACCTCTTTGCTCATCTCGATCTGGAAAATTACGCATTGGATTTATTAACTGCTTGGTCTTTAAACTATAAGTAGCCAGCACGTAATTCTCGGACTTCGTACCAAGCACGCCTTGTGCCTGATCGGTTGTGGATATAGTGAATAAAATGTTGTCATTATCCGCCCAGGTAATATCGCGTACTTTGACCTGCGCCACTTGGCCAGTAACTAATACTTTGTGATCATCCACTGACATGATCTGAACAAACCGGTCTTCGCCTTTGGTTCGAATGAATGCGATTCGTGATCCATCCGGCGAAATCGCGACATTTTCAATACTTGGCAAATGCCCAAACACTTCCAATGGCACGGTTGCCGCGAATACATCTGTATTAAAAAAAATCAGCGACAATACTGATATGCGGGCTGTTGAAAAAAAAGCGTTCCCGAACTTCATGTTGAATCCCTCTATGTATTATTGAATTTATATTGCCAGCTCAACGAGAACTATATACAAGTCTGCAATAATTATTGCAAGACGGACAGCGCCAATGTTAGCAGACATCGCCAACTTTACTTTCGTCGACAATTTGAAAACTTGAGTGATCGTCGAGTTGCATGGCTTTCATTTAAATAAACAAAGGCCTGACCGTACTTTCATACACCATCGCGTTACGAGACGTTATTGTGGTGATATCAAATTACTGCTTTTCTTTCTAGAATTCAGCATGTCCTTCTTTCTCTTGCCATACTCGCTAATCAATAGGGAAAGGATGTCCTTCGGAGGTTGCTTTCTCTATCTTCCAAAGATTAGCGGTTTTATCTGCTTCAATATTTATTACTATGCGTCCTTTAGATCCAATCACCTCAACGTCCATAAATGCTCTTTGGTCATTTCCATCATCAAACAGCGGATAGAAATAGCTTATTCTATATGTTCCAAATGTAGCCAAATGGACATCTGAGACGTCTCCAATCTTAGCCTCGACATTTGCAGAATGAAAAATCTTATCCCGAACAAATCTCATTGCTTCACTTTTTGGAGCATGTTGTCGAAATAATACAATGACTATCACCAAGATGATCATCAATATTCCTAAGATACGAATCTTCATAATGGACAATTAGATTGAAATAATAATGTCAATATCGATAGACTTAATGACAAGCAATCGATGCACCTGACGTCTCTGCACCCGTTCTGCTGCAGGTTTTGGTCTAGGGATGTGGCCCTCATGATCATAGCTAATTACATTACTTGCACCCAACGTGATTCTTCCTATCGCAAAATTCCTTCCTTCATCTCTTCAAAAAGTTATCTCTATGCAAAAACCATAACAGGCTGCAAACCAAGTGATTACAACCCACTCGGATCCGTCCTATCCATCGGATCATTTCCAACATAGGCATATTAAGTATTGATTGGTCAATTGCGTGACCTGACTGACAGCACTGTAGGGATAATTAAGCCATGTCACGGAGACTTGATAAAAACATCCCGATACCAATAGGCATTTTCATTAGCAAACCAAATTGTGTTGTTTTGATTAATAAATTGGGATAACTGGGCCTTATCAACCCCATAACGATGGAATAGAGATATGAACTCACGAAGATCGTCATCGCTTATTTGAGTTTCATTAAGACTGATATGAAGTTCGCAGCCAATACCACGTACGTCACTAACGCACTTAATTTGATGAAGCCACGAGAAGAAGCAGTCTTCATCACGTGAGGAATAGTAAACAATTTCTCTAGCAACTAATGTAGTCATCGCTTATTCCCACCCGGATATATATTTATATAGCCACCCTTAGGCCGTTGCACATCCCAATGAGCCCCGCCATGCGCACGTCCTCCTGGGCCGGTTGGTTGCCATATATTATTCTTCGCTTTGATTCACATTGACCTAGATAGATTAGTCAATAACGTTATTGTAGTGGTATCAAATTACTACTTTTCTTTTCAGAAATTCAGAATGTCCTCATTATCTTCTCAAAGTAATATAAATGGCCTGACTAACACAATTATTTACATCCATTACTTTAAGTTCCATGACCCGAACACTACTGTTTCTCACATTTATCTGGTAATAACGTTGTTGATGTCTTTTTAAATAATCAGCTCATTGCCTCTTAAACTGTTCAAAATATATTGCCTCATCTCCGGAGGTCCAGAACTCGCCATCGGCAATATCCCAGCCAAGGACCCTAAAATACTCAATGAGAATCTCCCGGCTTAAACGATCGCTTATTCGACGATGTTTGTAATGATTTGGATTCTCAAAGTTTTCTATTTTGCCTTCATCATAAAACTGCCATTTGTCACTATCTCGAAGAGCCTGGACGATTCTACTCGATATCCCATCTCGCCAAACTTGAAACCTATGTATCGGATATTCATCCCCATCCTTTGAAGACACAGCCTGAATTTGAAAGCACTTAAGCGATTCAGAAAGAGCATCTGAAAGTGAATTCCACCCATCACTGCGATTCGTAATGACAACCGTTATTGAGCTTGAAACACCCGGCTTAAATACAACAACTTTGAAAAAATGCGCCCCACCGGAAGGAGGTTCAACCTCATAGAGTGAATACAAGTCAAGTGGTGCAAGAGATTTCTTAAAGCAGTCAGCAGACGACCAACGCAAAAGAATTTTCTCAATTGCAGCGATCACCTGATCACAAGGCGTATTAATAACTGTAAGTGATAGGAATCGCTGAGACGAATATGGTGGAACATCTTCCATCTGTTCAACATCCTCCATTGAGTTTTATTAAAACGCAATTTGCTTGCGGATCATTCTGCCTAATGGTTTGACCATGAGCTTCACTGTTTACAGCATTGTTATCAACCTCAACATTAGTATGTTTACCATTTTGATCAAATTGCAGATCAGGTCTATTATTACCTACACGATTTCCATTGGCATCAGTCTGTACTTGGTTCTTGCGAATATTTTCAGCACCTTGACTTTTTGCCTTTTGTATTTCTTGATTGATTCTAGCATCGTGCTCAGGGCCTCCGTGTGGTCGAGCATCACCATTATTAGGCGGGGGTGATTTCTTAGGGTCATTTCCATTTCCATTGCCATTATTATTTTTATTCGCGTTTCCGCTATTGTTCGAATTCTGGCTTGATGAAGATGAGTTGTTATTCGAACTCGACGCATTCATTGCCGCATTCTGAACACCATTACTAAACGCAGTTGCAACCTCGTATGTAACGTAGCCAGCGGCTATTCCCGTTACTGCCGTAAAAGCCGCATTTCCTAGTTGAGCTGCTGCTTCTGCTTCCCCTATACATAAGTCTTCCGCGCATAGCCCAGTCGGATCTTTTCTATCCATCGGATCATTTCCAACGTAAGTATATAAATCCATATCATCCTTGTAGAAGATCGGATCGGTCTGCAAGAACCTTCCTTGATACGATGAATACCAACGTGCTTTGTAGTAGTTAAGCTTGATGTCTTTAAACCACAATTGCCCGGTATAACCAAAACGATCTGCAGTAGTGATATTGCCAGGGTTGCCAAAGTTGTCGTAAGTATATTTGGCTTGCACAGTGCCACTGTTATCACTCTGCGCAATGATGCTGCCTTGATGATCGGCATGCAGATACTGTCGTGCTGCTGGGGTGACAGTAGACCCTGTATATTGCACCAACGGTTGATCCACTTGATCGCCATGTACATAGCGCTTCGTCATGGTGCCAGCGACATACTCTGCAACCAATGCATTGTTGTCATATAAAAATTGAGTCGTCGTGCCATTGATGGTGCTTTGGAACAATCTGCCTTGCGGATCATATTGAAAGCTGGCACTAACACCTGTGCCACTGGCACCGACTAGATGATTTTCCATGTCATAGGCATATGCTGTTGTGCCATCGTTGGTTTCATTGCCGTTCAGGTCGTATTGAAAGGTTTGTCCATTGACACTGAAGTACTGATTTAATCCATTCACCCAGTAATCGCCAGTAATGTTGTTATTGCCCACATAGCTGTACGCTGTGTTGCTTTGATCCAACTGAACGATCTGGCCCCCCGCGTTGTACGTAAACGTATTGGTTAAGTCATCGGCTGTGCCCTGAAAATCGTGCACGAGATTCTGCACACGATTGCCATTATTCAAACCAAATTGCGATGGCGTGCCTACTTGTGCGGGTATGGATGTTACCGACGCATTGTTATTACGCGAAATATAAGAAGGAATACCTTCAGGCTTATATCCCACCGATACAAGCAATGCACTACTTCCATCGGGACAACTGGTTGCAGACTCACACAAACGATTAAGACGATTCAGTCCATCGAATGCATACTGAAAGTAGGTTCCATCCGGGTGTGTAATGCGTGTGCGATTGCCATTGTCGTCGTATTGATAACTTAGCGTGCGTGAAGTGCCACCCATTGTATTGGTGCTGGCAATGACACGGCCGAAACCATCGTAAGAAGTGTAGATGCCGGCACCTCCATCACTTCCGTATGCCGCTTGAAGCGTTCGTCCGCGCGCATCGTAGTCATAGTACACGTCAGGAGAATAGGTGTTGTCGTTCAGATCTTTGGTAATCAGTCTGTTGTTGGCATCGTAAGTGTAGGTAACAGATTTCCCCCAGTCGCGTTTGATCTCATACGTCAAATTGCCGTTGGCATCATATAAATAATAATTAAAATTTGTCTGATCAATCTTGCCTGGAGTGGTACGAGAGGGATAGTACCGAATCAGTAAGCGACCATAATTATCATAAGTCAGATAAGTTAAATTTCCGTTGGCATCGGTTTGACTCGTCAATAACTGACTGCTGTAAGTATTGGTGACGTAGGTTTCTTGTAAGGCTGTGCCCACTCCACGTTGTTCGGTCAGTACATGGTCGAATCCGTCATAGGTATATTGATAGATTCGATCAGGTAGCGCACTGTCGCCTGAACGCTGAAGACAGGCATCAACATACGTGGAGCCAAAGCTGGGCTTGTTCATACGAACGGCTTTGCATAGCACCTTACCTGCGGTGTCATAACTGAATTCCGTTTCAGACTCTGCTGTGATCCCGTCGCGTCCAATACCCAGTTCCTGTGTTTTACGGCCATAACTATCGTAGCTGATCATCGTTGTGCTAAAAATATTGTTGCCCGAGAACCCATAGTTAGCCCATGCTGATACATCGACCGTATCGTCTGGCCAGTTAACCAATTGCCCCTGCTCAACCTTAATCAACAAACCTGTCGAATCATATGTGTTACGCGTAGCAAGCAAGCGAAGCGGTCCGTTACCATCAGGATCGGGCGCAATAGTTCCCGTCACCTGTCCTGCCACGTTATAGCGAGTGGCAGACAGATAAGCTGCTTCTTGCTGCGGCACTGGAATGACTTTGTTGTCATAGGTTGATACAGACGTTGTGCCCCCTGTTGTGTTGACTGTATTAGCAATCGAGTTAGTGCCGGCAGCGCTTGTAGTTTGCACAAACAACCCAGCGGCAGGGGTACCTGCGAAATTACCAACAATCAAACGCGCACTGTCGCCAGTCAATGCAATGCTAGACGACAAGATACTTGGCGGCGCAGAAAACGCACTACCACTGGCATTACCTTTCAGAAAATAACTCGTCTGACCAGCAGAATTTGCTTGCAGCACGACATCGGCAATTCCATCACCAGAAAAATCACCGACAACTATCGTATTACTTGAAGGAGACCAATCCACCCCTTTGTCTGTACGACTCCATGTTTGTAAGTTGGTCAGTTGAAATGGGCTAGTACCACCTTGTGAAATGGCAACGCCATTCATGTTGGGTGGATAGGTGGGAACCGGGAATGTAATATCATCCAAGGCAATTTGAATGAAACTCGCCTTCGCTTGTACTAACAAGTCCGCTTTACCATCGCCATTAAAATCTGCCGCATATACATTGGCCTGTGGTGTTGACCAATTAAGTCCTAAATAACCATCACTCCAGGTTTGTGTCGGTGCAACGGTGAAGGTGCCATTGGAATCCGGATAAAGAATGGCATCGATACCCGATACACTCGTGGCCTGGAGGAACAGATCCGCTTTGTGATC
>JAICKZ010000227.1 GCA_025927665.1 Steroidobacteraceae bacterium
CAGCATATGCGCCATGATGAAATCAACATGATCGGCAAGATCAGGATGTGCAACCCATTCATTCCATGTTTCCGCAGTACTTACAGGCTTATGAGTCTCTGCGCGCACCCGATCAAGATACTTAGCGATCTGCTGTTCATCCATTAAATTGGTGGTTAAGACTTCGTTACCAACAATCAAACGTCGCACATTGTCGTTTGCATTACCCGATCGTATTAAAGCCGCCATTTCCACTTCATTCATGTCCATGTTTTTGTCTAGATAACATCCCATGGCGACGTTCAGATGATATTTCGCCGCAATGACTGGCGCTTGTTCAAAAGTACCGCGCGCTTGATAGATACGAATCGCAGTGGCTTTGCCTTCCAACAAACCAATATCGGCATCGATTTCTTCCAACGTGGGCATATCGTTGTTGTAGGGACTTTTGCCATTGCGCCATGGTGCAACGTCGAAACCACCTTTGATAAGCTCAGGCCAAGCAGGTTCTTGCTGCGGACGATTCAAGTAGGCCCATACGCCAAACGTAAGCAACGCAAAGATGGCAGCGACCAGAAAATTCGAAAATCGGGATTTAGCAGTCATGTCTGAATAAACGAGAAAACGATTTAATAAGCTTAACATGGCGCATCGGTGAACTTGCGTAATCCATGGCTATCGCTGACATAAAGCATCGTGATTTATCCGGAAAATTAGGCCACAATACCTGCTTGTTCATAGAGGTGAGTCATGCTGCAACATGTTTTGGTTAGAGTAGGAATGGGTTTGGGGCTGGGAATATTATTGGCGTCTACGACTCAAGCCGCTGAACCGCGCTTTGAATTCACGCCTTTCTATACGCAGCGTGGTGGTGGTGGGTTTGATGATGCCAATAAGAACGATACCAGCTTAAGCTCTAAATCTGGAACCGCAATAGCGATTGACTGGCCCTCCAGCGAACATGGATCGCAGTATGAATTGCTGTACAGTCGACAAAACACCATCGCCAGTGATACCAAAGCCAGTACATCTGTTGATATACGTATCGAATACCTTCAATTGGGGGGTACCACTTTGGTGGGTGATGAAACTTCGCATGTGGTGCCCTATGCAGCGGGTGGTCTTGGCGTCGCACGATTTACTCCTGGTGCCGCATCATTGTTAGCATTCACTCAAGAAGTCGCGCCTGGTACCACCGCATCAATACAAACTCAAGAAACTCATTTGGCATTTAGTTTGGGTGGCGGTGTGCGCATTCCCATAACCAATCACATACGTCTACGCCTTGAAGCACGTGGTTATCTCACATGGCTGAATGGAAGTTCCGTGTTTTGCCATGCGGGTGCCGCAACAAGTGATACCAATGCGGTCGTGGCTTGTCCGTTGCAAACCAAGGGGCAAACGTTCTTCCAATATGAAGCGTTAGGTGGCGTCTCTATTGGTTTTTGATTTCAATGCAACTGAGTCAGGATGATCGGTGCTCCACTGGTCACCACTAATGAATGTTCGTGTTGAGCAAATAACGAACTGGGCCTGCCTGCTAAGGTCCAGCCATCATCCGTTTCATGCACTCGACTCACGTTGGTTGAAAGAAATGGTTCAATGGTGATGACCTGACCTTCTTGCAGAATACCGCCTTCAAACGGATCGTAGTAATTGCGTATCACTGGATCTTCATGCAGTGCCGCGCCCACGCCATGACTGCATACATTACGCACAACACGAAAACCGGTGGCGCGCGCAGATCGCTCTATTGCTCGTCCTATTTCATTAATGCGTTGACCTGCACGCACCACTGCAATACCTGCATCACGCGCACGCTGTGCCGAGTTACACAAACGTACTTTCAACGCGGCTTGTAGTGATGCATCAGGTTGCAATATAAAGCTGCTGCCAGTGTCGCCGAAGTAATCGTCCAGCATGGCCGATACATCAATGTTGATAACATCTCCGGCTAACAAAACACGATCACCTGGTACACCATGAGCGGCTTCGTGATTGACGCTAATGCAGGTTGCGCCCGGAAAGTTGTAACACAAACGGGGCGCAGAAATGGCACCGTGATTCGCTAATAACTTCTCGCCGAAGAAATCAAGCTCAGCCGTAGTCATGCCATGTTGTGCATGCAGTTGCATGCTATTTAACACCTCAGCAACAATACGGCCAATACGTTGCAAACCTTGAAGCTGTGTGTCGTTGCAAATAATCATGGTTGATATATTAGAATTTGATCTGCAACAAAAACAGTCTTGGAAATAACAATGTCTGATCACCAGCAATGATGATCAGACATGTGTAAGGAAAAAATTTCAACTTCTAGGCAATCAATCCAACTCTCGACCAATCAGCTTGGAGAAGAACGATCCTGGACGCGATGCCTGCCGAATTGCACTTTCAGAAGTGGCTGAACCAGCTTGACCTTTTTTGACCTTGTCAATGGAATATTTGCCGCTAGGTCCCGAACGGTAACCAGGCTGGGTGGTTTCCCATTTTTGTTGATTTGATTTTGGCTTGGCATTCACCGGCGCAGTGG
Organism: Steroidobacteraceae bacterium; assembly: GCA_025927665.1. GTDB lineage: Bacteria > Pseudomonadota > Gammaproteobacteria > Steroidobacterales > Steroidobacteraceae > CAILZL01. Next base: position 2,513 of record JAICKZ010000227.1, read on the forward strand.
CAGGAGCACGTACAGGTGTCGGTGCTGGAGTCACTCCAAACGTGGGCTTGGAAGGCGCGGCGCCTTGGTCACGCTTTTCATCCAGGACTACCACGTTAGGAACAATGACCGGAGCGGATGGTACCGCTTTGGGTTCGATGAACCGATCATACTCAGCAATTGCAATACGCGTAATAACAGGCGCTGGAAAGAAAGTTTTTAAATAACCTGCCACTGCATCCGCAGATACCTCTTCACGGAAGAAACCCAGTCGCAATGAATATTTGTTCTTCTCTTCTGCGCCGTCGACAATCACTGAATACAAACGATAGGCCGCAAAAATATCCAGGCGCGGCATTGCATCGAGATTGAATGGCTGCTCAGAGAGCGCCAATTGCACAGCAAACCACTTGGGCTTATTTTCGTCTTCAATTTCCGCAACCGTGATGGCGCGGATAGTCATCGTCGTGTCCAGAATCGGCACGTAATCGTCACTGTTCTTGCTAGCAGGCTTTACCAATGCAGGTGCAGGTATCGCGATTGGCGGTGCAACTTTTGCAGCAGGCTTCGCGACAGCTGCAACACTCTTAGGTGTAGGCTTGGCTTGCTGTACAGGAGCAGATACTTTCTTCGCTGCAGCCGCGTTAATGGCAGCTGCGCTGGGTTGCGATGTAAGCGCTACTGATACAGGCGCTGCCTTTGTAACACCTACATTTGCTTTTGGTGCAACGCTTGCTTGTGGTACTGCAGTGGGCTTGCTTGCCGGTGGCTGTAAACGTGCCTCAGGTACGGCATCAATTTTTTTCTTCGCTTGAGCGGGAATAATTGTTGGAGCGAGTTCAAGATTCGTATCCGGCAGATCCACTCCACGTGCCACATGGAATGGTTGATGGGTCGTCATCGTAAAAGGCGTGGAGCGCGCTTTGCTTTGAACCACCAATGAATTTGCATCTTTAACCTTCGTCATCTCAGCAGTGAGTTCTGCATGCGCTGCTTTCATGGACTGTGATTCAGTCCTGATAACAGGTTTTGGCGCGGCGGCGACAACAGGAATTACTGGAGATTGTTTGACCGACTTGGATTCAAATAACTTTGGCACCGCTGCTGCAGACGCAACCGCTGCCGCCACCGGCGCAGCTGGACGTGCTTCAAAACGACCCGTCAACAATGGATCACCAGCGAAACGCATGTCTTCAGCGCCAGCGCGACTTGTAAATGCAGCAGGGTATAAAGAACGCAACGAAGCCAGTGCAATTTCCGCATCAGCTTCAGAATTAAAAAAGCCTAAACGTAAACGATAACGATGACGTCCATCTTCTACTTTAGAGACTTGATACAAGCGATAGCTTTCATAGCCTTTCAGTGACTTCGGTACTGAAGGCATCGGCGTCATCGACGCATATAGATTTATTACGAACACTCCTGTTGCTGACATAACTGCTACTGAGTGTTTTATGCTGTTTGTTCCGCCGGTTGCATCAATCATTTTCTTCCCCAACATACAAACCCAACTTACTAACAAGCCAAAAACTAAAACCGCGCTTGTCGATCTGTGTCATGAAAGTGGGAATGTGCCAATTGGCACTGATTGCAACGTGACTCGATGACATTATTCGAAAATGGGCGTAACCCAAAGTCATCTGAATCAGGTGCATCGCATAAATAGCGATGCCCTTGGCGTGGCAACCCCGCTGTCATAGGTAAACCTGTAAACCTTTAGACCGGTAGCTTTGCGTCCTCGTCTTTCAACGAGTTTGCCTTTGCACTCGGATTGGATTGTGTTGATTACAGGTGAGTAAGTCAAGCGACTTTGTCTCTCTCAAGCGACTATTGCGTGAGCTATTTAACCTAAATCGGAAATGATTTTATGTTCGAATCAAATGAAGATTGTAATGCTTCATTTTCTAATTTTAATACTCAAAAGATGATACGCAACTTAGTCAAACCATTGCCAGACAATCGATGAGAGTTGTGACAATTTCAAGGGCGCATCTGTCGTCGCGCTTTGCAACGCAACATTAAGTTGTTTAATTTATATTGAACAACTTAATGTCTCATTATAACGCCATGAAAATACACAAAAATGCATGACAGTATGGTAGCTTAAGTAAAGTTGAGATTTGTCGATCGATTTGTCCTCTAATAAACAAAAAGTATTTTGACTTGATTCCATCCATCACACCAACTGAAACTATAGTTGCGTTTGTAGGACGCTGTTTGCGCGGACCTGTAAACATGGCAGTAACAGTGCATGATTTTGCGGCTTTTCAGCGAACCTTTGGTGGTCTATGGCCGCTGAGCCCCTTGTCATTTGCTGTGGAACAATTCTTCGATCATGGTGGTCGCTGCGCAGTCATTGTGCGCGTTATCAATGGCGGAGCACCGAGTACGCTCACATTGAAATGCGGTGCCGATACTTTGGTGTTGGAGTCGCTTGTGTCTGGTGGTCACGAATTTCTACGCGCATCAGTTGATTACGATAATTTGCCGCCACAACAAACTGATTGTTTCAATCTAGTGATTCAAAGAGTTCGTGAACACCATGCGGAACATATAGAAGAACAAGAAACTTATCGACGTATCTCCACCAGCTCCAATACACAACGATTTGTTGGCAAAGAATTGGCGAAATCAGCGCTGGTAAAAATTCGCGGTAATGTTCCAGTACAACGACCAGATGCGACCCGTCAATCTGGTTCAAACCAAGTTAGTTATGTACATTGCAATCACGATGGAAATGATGGCGAACCTCTTTCTGATTATGATTTGATCGGTTCGGTTTCTGAAAGCACCGGTTTGTTTGCACTGATGCAGTTGGAGCAG
>JAICKZ010000135.1 GCA_025927665.1 Steroidobacteraceae bacterium
GCATCATTCACCTGTTTGAAACTACTGCGCTCGACATCTTGCGTCGCTACGATGCTCTGACTCCTCATGTATTAATAAATACATTCCGGGTCCTGCGCTTCGGTGCAACGCAACCTGTCTTCGCTCGCGACGTTTCAAGACAGGTAAATGTCAGACACTGACAAAGTTATAAATCAACCCCCAATATAATACATCTCGATCTTACGTAGCGGATGTTCCTGCAGGTTTTTACGCAACTCACTGTAGCGATCTTCGCGTTGTAACCAAGTGTTACGAATCATATTCAGCAATTCATCGTCGCTGGCGCCATTACGTAAAGGAGTTTTTAAGTCCAGTCCTTGCGTGGCGAACAAACAAGTATAAAACACGCCTTCGGAAGACAATCGTCCGCGCGTGCAACTGCCACAAAATGCCTGGGTTACTGAAGAGATAAATCCCACTTCACCTGCACCATCATCAAAGCCATAACGTTCAGCGACTTCGCCATGATAGTTTCCTGGCAATGCATGCAATGGCCAGCGAGCATGAATCTGCGCATGTAATTCGCTAGAAGGTACGACGCGCTCCAATTGCCAATGATTGCGATTGCCCACATCCATATATTCAATGAAGCGAACAATAATACCGGTGTTGCGAAAGCGTTCAATCATGTCGATTACAGTGTGATCGTTAATGCCGCGCTGAATGACCGCATTGATCTTGATGGGCAGCAGACGTACCTCCTGCGCAGCACGGATACCATTTAGTACTTGATCGCGCCCTTTGAATCCACCACTTAGTTTGGTAAAGACATCATCATCAAGTGAATCAAGGCTAACCGTAATACGATTCAGGCCGCTGGCTTTCAATTCAGTGGCATGCTTCTCAAGTAACACACCATTCGTCGTAAGCGCGACATCTTCAACTTGCTCAATGGCACAGAGTTCAGCAATCAGTTCTGATAGATTTGGTCGCAACAAAGGTTCGCCACCTGTCAGCCTGATCTTTCGAGCGCCCAATTCGACAAACAACTTAGTCAATCGAGTAATTTCTTCAAACGACAAGCGTTCTGTAGGTTTTAGAAATTGATAATGCTCATGAAAAGTTTCACGCGGCATGCAGTATGGACAACGAAAGTTGCAACGATCCATTACCGAGATGCGTAGATCATGCAAAGGACGATGCAGTTGATCGCGTGGCGCGGAAGCGGGTAGTTGAATGATGTGCGATTCAGTCATGATGTTGCTACCAGCGATACACGGGTACGATGGTGCCTGAAGGTATGAGTGCATCACTGGCTGGCAGTTCCACAAATCCATCGGTGTTTAACAGTGAAATAAAGTCGCCCGAACCGCGAGTGGGCAATGGAGTGGCCATCGTAATTGCCGCATCATCCACAAGTTTCACAGGAACAAAACAAGTGAGCTTGTCATGCGCTTTTGCGTAGCTGCCCAAGCGTGCGTATTGAACGGGGAATTTTGTGATGCCCATGGTGCGCTGCAATCCGCGCAACACATAACGATAGAAGCACACCAAGATGGAAACGGGATTTCCTGGCAATGCATAGACGGTTTTGCCATCATCACGACTGCCAAACCACATGGGTTTACCCGGACGTTGCAGTACTTTGTGAAAAATGCATGTCACGCCAATTTCGCTTAACACTTGGGGTACATAATCAAATCGACCTGCAGATACGCCGCCACTTAAGATTAACGTATCGTGTTGTTCAAGCAATGTAGAAAGTTGTATGCGCAGTTGTTCGCGATCGTCACACAAGTGCATATCGGTCAATGTGGCGAAGCCATGTTTGCGTAATGCGGATAATAATGCATAAGAATTGGAACGGCGTATCTGCCAATCCTGTATGGGTTGACCGGGCTCAACGAGTTCATCGCCAGTAGAGATCACCGCAATACGTGGAGTCGCGTGTACTGGTACGTGCGCAAAGCCCGCCGAGGCAATGACAGCAATATCAACCGCATTCAAGTGTTGCCCTGGTTTTAAGATCTCTTCGTTGGCGCGCGCATCGCTACCGCGACGATGAACATTCAGCCATGCAGAAAGCTGCACATCGTCATTCAAATAGGCGACGCCATTATCACTTCGGATGCGTTCCACTGGAATGACGCAATCGCAACCGACAGGTAAATACGCACCGGTCATGACTTCAATGCATAGAGCTTTTGATGCCAATGTCAATGGTGCCGCGCCAGCGGCTTGTATACCAGAAATGATAAATTCACGATTCGGCGCAGCATCACTTGCCAACGCAATGCCATCCATCGTAACGCGATCAAAGGGTGGTTGATCGCGTTCCAAATAAATAGATTGCGCCAATACGCAACCAGTCAATTCTCTCAAGCATTTACTGACTACGGATAACGGTCGCGCATACTGATCGATTGCGGCTTGTGCGGCAACGACACTGATATTTGCAAGAGGCAAGCGATCACTCCAATTCATGATGATTGAAGTGTGACATGGCCTGAGCCACTACGCCATGAGCAATGGCTAAGTCAAAGTGATTTAGCCATTGGTTTTGCAAGCATGAATTTAATTGTCGAAATTCTTTCAGCTTGACCTGGCGATCATTCAACTGTGCACGGCCGCTATATTATTTGCACTGATATGCCTACTTTGCTGGCTGAGATTGCGCTGCTTTGTAAGCGCGTAACTCGGCGTTGAACGAATCCACATACTTCTGCATGGTTTCTTCTGCAGCACTGTATTTAAGATCTCGCTTATTTTTGATGGGCTCAATTTGCTCAGGTTTTGCATCGGCGCCCAATGCAGTGATTTGTGAAGCGGCTTCTGCATCCAGACAATTAAGGTAACTTTTCACATCGTCGCTATACTGAGTTGTTACCTGTTTTGCTGCGATCATTTGATCACGAGTTGCGGTCGCGCCAACGGGTGGATCAGCAGGTTTTTTTGGATAGGTGCAATCTGCCAACACCGGAATTGCAAAAGATAATGTCAGTACCATCAAGCACAGTGCACGCGTAACTTTCATTTTCGTATCCCCAAATTATTTAAAATTCCAAAGCACCAAGCAACTTGGCGACTCTAAACAAGAACGCCGAATAATTAGGCGCAAGGCGATTATCTTAGCGGAAATTATCAGATATGCATCTAGGTTCAGCTAATATAATTATTAACAAAAAGCAAACCTAAGCTTGCATTGATCAAGTGCAAAATGAAAATTCAATTTCGGAAATCCTTACCTATTGATCTGGCCAAGTGACGTTTGAAGTTTCATGCAACGTATTTGACTCGAAGGTCTGATATCAACCCACCATCATCAATGTGCTGCCATCAGCCCGGTTGAACCAACGTTAGACATTTGCGCCATAATCCACGCTTGACGTGCGCGCAGATAATTTGATGGCTTGTTGACTAATAAACGCTTTGGGGCTGGCAGTACCGCCGCCAGCAATGCTGCTTCGCTGGCGTTAAGCTGCGCGGCTGGTTTGTGGAAATAGTGTTGACTGGCCGCTTCGACGCCGAATACACCTTTGCCGAACTCGGCACTGTTTAAATAAATTTCCAAGATGCGTTGTTTTGAACAGAAGCTTTCCAGCAGTGCGGTGAAGTAAGCTTCGATCGCTTTGCGTAACAGGCTACGCCCCGGCCATAGAAACAGATTTTTCGCAACCTGTTGTGTGATGGTGCTGGCGCCTTTGATTTTGCGGCCATGCTGGTTATGATCCCACGCTCGTTGCATGGATTCAAAATCAAAACCATGGTGATCAGAAAATTTTTGATCTTCTGACGCGACCACTGCCAGCTTCATGGGTACTGCAATGTGTTGATAATCGATCCAGCGATGTTCAAAGTGATAGGCCGCATCACGATCAAGCCATGCCGCGATGCGATCACGCAGAATAAAACTGGTGGTCAGTGGGTTATACCAGCGCAATGGCAAAACCATCGCGCTTGTCACTGCCACCCACACTAATATCAAAATGCCCAACCATCGCAGTGTTCGTTTAGTAAACGCCCAAAGCTGCTTCACACGTTGCTGCTCTAGCCTGTGCGAGTTGCGGAGGTAACGATAATGGATTCAATCGGCACATCGGCGTGGCCACTGCGACGACCCGTTTTGACTTTGGCTATTTCATCAATCACTTCGATGCCCGAGATGACTTTACCAAATACCGCGTAACCATAATTGCCGGGGTTATGATCTAGGAAGTCATTATCGACCAGGTTGATAAAGAACTGAGAGGTGGCACTGTCAATATCGTTAGTGCGCGCCATGGACAAGGTGCCACGTTTATTGCGCAAGCCATTGGTTGCTTCATTCTTGATGGGTGCGTTGGTTTTCTTTTGCTGCATGTCTTCATTAAAGCCGCCGCCTTGAATCATGAAACCGGGAATGACGCGGTGAAAGACGGTGCCATCGAAGTGACCGGCATCGACGTAGGCAAGAAAATTTTCACAGCTGATGGGAGCTTTATCAGTGAACAGTTCAATCGTGAAATTGCCTTTGGAGGTTTTAAATTCAATCATTTCAGTCTCAATTTAAGTTAGGGGACGCTGTGCTTCTGTCACACGCGGGTGACCGGCCAAATCAATATGCAAGGCTACGCTACAAAAGCCATGCGACTCAAGTAGTGTTCTCACCTGTGACGCTTGCTGCCAGCCGTGTTCGAGTATCAGCCAACCGCCAGGAGATAAATAACGCTGCGCATCCATAATAATAGCGCAGATAGCCTGCAATCCGCGATCTGCGGCGAATAAAGCGTTATGCGGTTCGTGGTTGCGCACTGCTGTTTCAACATGTGGATCAACGATATCTATGTAAGGAGGATTGCTGGCGATAACTTCAAAAAGCTGCTTAGGTATTTCATCAAACCAGTTACTTGTATAAAACTGCACATTGGTCAGTTGATTTGCTGTTGCGTTTGATCGTGCAACTTGCAACGCAGCTGGAGAGTTATCACAAGCGAGCACCTGAACTTGGGGGCGTTCTTTCGCAATCGCCAATGCAATTGCGCCACTGCCAGTACCCAAATCCAACACATGTTGTTCAGTTCGATTAGATAGATGAAACAATGCACGCTCCACCACCAATTCGGTTTCTGGTCGTGGAATCAATACCGCAGGATTAACCTGCAGCTTTAAAGTCCAAAAATGCGCTTCACCCAAGATATACGCAAGTGGTTCACCCAGCATGCGTCGCTGTCGCAATTGCAATAGCAACTCCAGTTGTGCAGCTGGCAATTGATGATCGAGTTGAATGCGTTGTTGTGTGCGGCTAATGCCACTGACCTGTTCAATCAATAACGCCGCTTCCAATGCAGGTGTGTCACTACTGTGATGAAGCAAGGCAGTGGTTTCATCAAGCAAGGATTGCAATCGCAGATTCATGAATGCGTAACTCGATTAACGCGCATATCCAAGACGAGCATATTTTTGCTTCTTTAATTTTTCACTAACACTAACAATCGCGGCAATGGCGGGTTGTAGCTCACGACCCAACTCCGTCAATGAATATTCGACTGTAGGTGGTGAGGTATTCATGGCTTCACGCAGCACCACACCTGCTTCTTCAAGTTCTTTCAGTCGTGTTGATAATACTTTGGCAGAAACACCTTTGATATCGCTTTTCAATTCGCTGAAGCGACGTGGTTCAGCTTTGAGATACCAGATGACATGAGGAGTCCAGGCGCCGCGAATGAGTTTCATGCAGCCGGACAGCGGACATTCAGTTGGCGGGGGAGTAACTTTGCTTTTGCGTACCTTGACCATAGTTCTTGCCTCTACATTCTAGTTACTCTATGGTAACTCATTTTTTTAATGAGCCATTAGTTATGTAGTTACAAATAGTAACTAGAACACATATAGTTATAGGATCGATTAACCAACAACGCCTGAAAGGAGGTTTGGTATGTCGCTCATAGTTCGTTTGTGGATGCCTAACTGTGTATTCAAGCAATGTGTCCTTACTCTTAATCCATCGGTATCGAATAGCGATAAGTTAATAGTCAACCCTTTCAGTGTGTAATTGCAGTGTTCAAATCGTGTTGACGCGAATTGAGCATGTCACTATCGATCATGTCACTGAATGAGTGAATAGCACAAAAAGATTTTCCCGGATATTAATCTGTCCGGTATTTCCTCTAACCATCAGTCCGTCCATTTATAGGAGTTATTATGAAACTTTATTTAAGCCCAGGCGTATGTTCGCTGGCATCGCACATTACTTTACGGGAACTGGCGATGCCGTTTGAAATTGAAAAAGTTAATAGCAAAACCAAAATCACCAGCAGCGGTTCCGATTTCTGGAAAATCAATCCCAAAGGTTATGTACCAGCACTAAAGCTTGATGATGGATCAGTGCTTACCGAAGGCCAGGTGATCATGCAATATCTTGCTGATAAAAAACCTGAAGCTGGATTGGTACCTGCTGCTAGTGGTACGTTGCCACGTTATCGTTTGCAGGAATGGTTGGGATTTATTAGTTCAGAACTGCATAAAAGTTTTTCGCCCTTATTCTCTGCCGACACACTCGACCAAGTTAAACAAAGTGCTATTGAAAAAATTGGCAAGCGATTGGATTTTGTCGAAGCCGCATTGGCAGGCAAGGATTATTTGACTGGCAATACCTTCACTATTGCAGATGCTTATTTATATGTAGTCGTAAACTGGACTGGATTTGTTGGCATCAGTTTGGATAAATGGCCATTGGTCAAAGCTTTCCATGCACGAGTTGGTGCCCGTCCTAGTGTGCAGGCGGCGCATGCAGCGGAACAAGCCGCAGCGTGATCATTGATGTTGCATAGTTGATGTTGAAGGCATGACGCGGATGCAATGTCCGCGTCGTTCAATGTATAGGGTTTTAGCTTCGCCAGTATTGCTCAGGCGTCATGCCTATCGAGTGTTTGAAGTCTTTTATAAAATGTGCCTGATCACTATAACCGAGGTGTATGGCGAGCTGAGCCCAATCTGGTTTGGTAGCCGAACAAGATTGTGCCAATGCTTCGTGGAGCCGATAACGTTGCAACACCCACTTGGGAGTGACGCCAACATAGCGCAAAATAGGCGCTGTAGTTGCCTTATACCAATGCCGCATTGCTCACTGATCTGATTGATGCTTGCAATGGTTTTATCTTGTGACATTAGAGCCACGATATCGGTAGTTTGTTTTAATGAATGATCAACAGATGGCAAGCAACCGCGCAGAAATTGCTCTGCCAATTGCATCCATTGTTCGTTATCAATGTTGTTTGTGATCGCCTCACTCAACTCCATGCCGCGTTCTCCAAACACCGATTCAATTGGAATGTGTCGATTGCGCAGGTGCAACAGGTCGTTCTTGTAAAATGTATGGAAGCCGCCAGGCTTGAACTTGATACCGAATACATGGCCATGGCCATTCAAACGCCGCACAAAACGTCGAGTGTGTACCCCAACTATTTCCGCGACATGTCCGCGCTCAAACACCATGTGTACGGATGGATGAGGTAGCGTGGCGACTTCCTGATCGGAGTGGCCGCATAGATTCCAGCTGACAAACCAGAAGTGCTCAACAAAAGCAGACAGATCATCGCTTGGTAGCCAACGATGATGTTGGCCCGGTACAGGCGATGTCTTCAGCAGTCCGCGTGCTGGAGGTGCGTTGGTTCGTGGCATCGAACGTCGTGTTTTTACAATACGAAAATTATGATAAAAGCAAAAATCGTGGTGATCAATCGATCTTAGTAGATTGATCGCATTATCATCCACGTAGGCGAAGTATTTCTAGTTTTGGAGATTACTATGCAAACCGCAAAAGGTGCTTTTGAAGTGACGATTGTTGCTCAACCTCATCAATCAGGAGTGGGTGATGAGCAAGTCGCACGCATGGCCATATCCAAGGTGTTTAGTGGTGAGATGAGTGGTACCGGTAATGGTGAGATGTTGGCCTATCGTTCGACCCTATCTGGTTCAGCGGGATATGTGGCCATGGAAAAAGTGCAAGGCGTGATGAACGGCCGTCAAGGCAGTTTCATCATGCAGCACAGTGGAATAATGAACCGAGGGGAATCGCAATTAAGTATCAAGATTGTGCCGGACTCTGGAGCAGAGGCTCTTACAGGCATAGCTGGGGAGATGCTGTTGACGATTGAGCAAGGAAAGCACTTCTATGAATTTCGGTACACTTTGCCGGGGTCATGAATGTCATCTATGGCATGCGATTATCTTTCAATACTCTGCCAGTTTCACACGCAATATCTGCGGTAAGTTTGTGAAGTTCAATCCCCAATCAGTTTGATCGCCGTTCCAGACTCGTTCGAATATCCATTTGCCGTGATCGTAATGACCTTCTTCGACTCGTGCCAACATGAACGGCTTGTCGCTAATTGTATTGACGAACTCCACACGCGCATGAAATCCAGTGACCAGAAATTCATCACTGCCAAGCTTCGCAATCAGCACGCCGCCGCGGGGCGTTTCATTACCGGTTGGCGTATCGTTTCCAAATTGCAAGCGCCGATAAGAAACCGTTGCCTGCCAATGATCAGATAGTACGATTGATTGTTGATGGGTATCGGTGGGTTCTGCCACACC
>JAICKZ010000205.1 GCA_025927665.1 Steroidobacteraceae bacterium
CAATACTGAAGTGCGTCGTCAATGGACCGAAATATTCACGCGCGAATTTTTACAGTTACAACATCAGGCAATGCAACAACAGCCCACCGTGCTTAATTACTACGGCGCCACCAATCCTGCTGAATTCTTCGCGGTTGTTACCGAGGCCTTCTTCGAGCAGGCACCGCAATTGGCGATGACTCATCCTGCAATGTACAAACTACTTTGCCAGTTCTACAAAATAAATCCATTGACCTGGCATTGAAAGATTTAACAACCTATTTCGGCCATTCGGTTTTGAAGTCTTTAAACACTTGTAGGCACGCATCGACGACATTAGCGTCATACAACTTGCCACTTCCGGATTTGATTTCTTCAAGTGCGACGTCCATGGTGCGGGCAGGCCGGTACGCGCGTGCGCTGCACATGGCTTCGACCACATCCGCCACAGCAAGAATGCGTGAGTCGAGTTGAATTTCATCGCCCCGCAAACGTTTTGGATAACCGCTGCCGTCGAGACGTTCATGATGTTGAGCAATCGTAGTGAGAACTTCGCTGCTTAGTTCCAGACCGTCAAGCATTTGTACGCCACGATCAACGTGGGTGCGCATCAAAGCTTGTTCACCGGGTTCCAATACAGCAGGACGTAACAGCAGTGTTTGTGGAATCAACAGATGACCAATGTCATGCAACTGTGCGGCAGTGATGAGATTATCACGCCGTTCGTTGCTCAAACCCATTTCTGTGGCAATAGCGGCAGCAAGTGCAGCTACCCGCGCGCCACCAATGTTCGCGAAAGGATCATGTTGTGCAAGTAAACGTTGCAGTAATCCGAATAAGCTGGAAGCTGCGGTTTGAGCTTGTTGTTGTAAACCTTGAGTTTGGATTTGTCGACGTTTGAGCGTCAGCAGAGTTACTAAGATATCAGCACAGCTTTGCAGTTGTTGTTGATCTATGCCGGAATAATCACTATCACGATTTCCAATCAGCAAGAACCATTGTTCTTCACCGTGCGAAGCTGGACATAACAAATAACGCGACAAAGAAATAACTGGATTACTTTCAAGCGTGGCGCCGTTTGTTTCATTACGTGTAATGGCATCACGCTGCGTCAATACATCACGAAACTCAACGGGTAGTGCAATGGCTTCATGGGTGATAATGGCAGTACGTTTACCGGCTTGCACGTAAGTGAATGCCATCACTTTGAAATTTTGTGAAGCGATATCGACGGCAGCAAACATGGCCAACGGACTTGAAAATGTGGCTGCAAGTTGTGCAATGGCATATTGCAGCAGCGTAACTTCATCGGCATCGGTTGCATAACGCAGAATCTCAAGTACCGTTTTCAACCGCAACGACCCTTCTGATGACGCCACCTCGTTGATTTTCGTTTCATCATTATGCGGCTGAATCAAAATCACACGGGTATGTGCATTGATTGCGCTCTGATCCATAATCATATTAACGCCAAACTGTGTGCCATCTTTGTGACGCAAGCTTGCACGTTGTGCAAGCTTGTTTTGAGTGCCTTGATCAACTGCTGAGGCATCAGCCAGCATTGCAGTGATATGAGTGCCAATCAGTTCATCACGACGATAGCCGGAAAGATGACAATAGTGCTCATTCACATCCAATAGCTTGCCATCGTGATCGATCACCCAATATGCTAATGGCATTGCCAGTAATAAAGACTTGACCCGTTGCGCCTCATCGACAATTGCGCGTTCTCCCCGTACGCGATAAGTTACATCGTGAGCGGCGACTAACTCTGTCACTTGACCATTGAAATCTACGTCACGCGAATTTAATACCAGCGAGAGTGCGCGCCCGTCGCGATGTTGAAAGCTCAAAATCGTGGTTGTCGTGGGATTGACGGCATGACTACGCAGTAATGCTTCATGATTCAAATTAAGGAATTCTTCGCGAGTGTAACCAAATAAACGCAACGCAGAATCGTTCACAGCCAACATGCGACTATTGGTTTTATTCACCAACCACATGGCGACGGGATTTTGATCAAACAAATCGCCCGTTTGATGCGTCTCAGCTTGAGTTTTTAGTTGTTGTGCTTCACCTTTTGCACTTTGCAGTTGTGCTTGCAACGCCTGAACACGCGTTTGAGCGTGTTGTAGCTCACTCTGCAATTTATTACTTTGCTCGCGCAACTGGCGCACTTCAATGGAAATTACCTGTGCGCCGGCGGGCTTATTACTGGTTGCTGTCAGTGCATCATTATCAATGCCAAGTGCGGCTTCAACCGCTTTAAGTATTATCTCGGGCTTTAATCCATTACTGACAAAGTGAGTGGCGCCAACTTCTTGTGCGAAACGTTCTGATTTTTGATCGTTGCTGCGCGGTGAATACAACACCACTGGAATTTGTTTCAATTGCTCATCTTGCTGACAGCGTTTGAAGAACGAAAAGCCATCCAACATGGGCAAACTGATGCTAGCAATAATCAAGTTCGGTGGATTGCTGCGCGCCAGTTCCAGCGCCTGCAAACCATCGTGGGAACGAACAATGGCAAAGCCACGTCCATCTAACGCTTGCGCCAGCAGGTTTTGCTCCAAATCTCGTTCAGTTGCAATCAATACGGTACTCATGGTTTTACCCGTTGCCCGTTGATCTCCCGACATCGAACCAATGCCCATATAAGGCCTCACTTAGCAGTTTCGTCATAGATACTACGTTCAGTACCGCCACCCCAACCATCCACTAAGGCTTAAGGTCATTTCTGCGGGGCAGTTCACGTAACCGTGCATGGAATTTGGACATTTGTCGCAGTGTTAAATGACTGTACGGGTACCATTATTCGACATTGTCGGCAGTGCGGAATCGTAATGATGGCCACTTTCAGCCCCTTTAAAAATGATCAGCCTATGAACAACGAACTCAGCCGAGACGCAACGAATTTTCGTAACAAGCAAGGCGGACAAGCCGTCACGTCGATTTTGATACTCAGCAGTAATGCAGCTCTACTGGAAACGGTGGGACGATCAGTGCCTAACGGCGCACAGTTAGTTGAGGCAGGCAATGTAGATGCAGCGATGCAACAGCTGTATGCAGTACGGCCCAGCGTTGTATTAATTGACACCACGGCTTGCAAAGATATCTCGGGCACCATTGCGCAGATGATGCAAGAGCTACCCAGCCTCGCAGTGTTGGTTGCTTGTAAGAGCGATGAAAATTCAGCGATGATGAAATTGGTTGCCACTGGTCAAGTGTTCCGTTTTTTGATTACGCCGCTGTCGCAAGCGCAAACCAAAATGACCATTGATGCTGCCATTAGCCAGCACCATGATTTGGATCAGCAAGCAGATCGTCGTGAAGCCAATGCATCCGATGGGGACGAAGGGCGTAAAAATTATTTGCCAGCTTACATCGGTTTGGGTGCTGCTTTGGTTGTGATTGTGGGCGGTATTTTTTATGGCATTTCGCACATGGGTGGCGATTCTCATCAACAGCCCACAGTGGCTACCAGCCCTGACGGCCCCGCAGGGAAGGAGCTCGCGCTAGCGGACAAAGCGCTGGCCGCCGGTAAATTACTTGAACCACCTGGTGATAGTGCCTTGGATTTGTATCGAAGTGCGTTGACCATCGATCCGAAGAGTGCGCGTGCCAAAGCGGGTATCGATAATGTCGCCAACAAACTTTTGGAAAAAGCAGAAGCGGCATTGACGGCTGAACAACTGGAAACCGCGATAACTATTTTGGAACAAGCACGTGATGTATCGCCGGACAACTCACGATTGAAATTTTTAGATGGACAGGTGACGCGTGAACGTGAGCGCCTGAAGCTGACACAAGCACAAGATACGGGCAAGAAGGTGCGTACTTTACTCGCGCAGGCACAAGAAAATATTGAAGCTGGACGATTGATTTCACCAGCGGGTAATAATGCACGCGAAGCCATTGCGGAAGCACGTCGTACCGATCCTACCGATCCCGCAATTGCAACGGCACAACGTACTTTGAACGCCCGCACGATTGAAGCTGCGCGTCGTGCGGCTGAACAGAATCAAAATGAACAGGCACAAAATCTCGTGACCGTTGCCCGTCAGATGGGTGCGGCAGGTTCAGACCTCACTGCAGTGGAACGTTTGTTGAGCAATGAAACAGCGGCAGCGCGACCGGCCCCTGCGCCCGTGGCTGCACCACAACCTTCACAAGCACAACAAGCTGCAGCCTTGGCCGCGCAACAGCAAGCTGCGGCTGAAGCCGCACGTAAAAAAGCCGAGGCTGAAGCCGCAGCGGCTGCCGCAGCACAGGTAGCACCACCTAAGCGTATCAAAACCGTGCCGCCAGTACCGCCAAAGTCGGCAGCGGATCGTGGCATCAATGGTTGGGTAGTGGTTTCATTCACCATCATGCAGAACGGTCTGATAGGTGATGCCAAAGTTGTAGAGTCACAACCCAAGGGCATATTTGATGAAGCTGCCATCCAAGCAGTTTCACAGTGGCGTTATGAGCCACCCCTACGTGCCGATGGCAAGCCTGCAACTTTCGAAACCAAGATCAAGTTGAAATTCGACAACTAAAGTTAGCGAACATCATTTCACTGTCACGGCCTCGTTAACATAGACGAGGTCGATGCATGATGGCGTAGCAATTTTAATCGTAAATATTTTGTGGTCGATCAAACATCACGGCTTTTGTTGCTGTGACGGAAGTGCCTTCATCATCGCTAACCAAGTGCGTTCTGCCTTGGTTCCGATCTCATCAAACACCTCGCTCAAATGTTTCATCTGCGTATGTGTCAATTGGGTTTCCAGTTTCTCTCCCTTGTCGGTTAACACTAGCTTTTTCACCCGCTTGTCGTGTGAAGAAATTTCAGTGGCGACCAATTTCAACGTAATCAATCGTCGCAAGGGTGCATTCAGTGCCTGCTTTGTAACGCCTAGAATCGACAATAATTCATTCACCGCTAATCTCGGGTTACGACCGACAAAGTACAGAATGCGGTGATGCACCCGACCGAGGCCACGTTGTTCCAGAATGGCATCGGGCTTCGCAGTGAAGGCGCGATAGGCAAAGTAGAAGTGTTCGATGGCATCGCGCAATTGCGCTTCACGTTTTTGGTCAACCATATTGACACTTTAGCCAAGTCACACTTAGGATGTCTATAGGTCAATATTATTGACGTTTTTGTGACTGACCATCATGCGTTTATCTTCCAGAGTTAACGATTTACACGCTTCACCCATTCGCGAAATTCTCGCGGTAGTTTCTCGGCCTGGCATGATCTCGTTTGCAGGAGGTTTACCGGCCAGTGAAACTTTCGCTGAGTTGGCAACGGACATACCACGCGAAGTATTACAATATGGCGCCAGTGAGGGAGAACCCAAGTTGCGCGCACGCATCGCATCCGAGCTACGTTTACTGGGATTGCAATGCGCGACCGAGCAAATTTTAATTCTATCGGGTTCGCAACAAGGCATAGATTTGGTCGCAAAGTTATTTATCGATCAAGGTACTAAAGTTGCAGTAGAGTCACCGACGTATCTTGCAGCGTTGCAGGTATTTCGTTTCTTTGGCGCAAATATGCAGCCCTTTGATGTAAGCCAGTTACATGCAAGTATGTTTACTCAATCCATGCCCGCACTAGTTTATGCGATTCCAACATTTCAGAATCCGACGGGCCACTGCTACTCCGCCGCACAGCGTGAATCGCTTGCATTTGCGTGCGATACTGTAGAAGCGCCGCTGTTTGAAGATGATCCTTATCGTGATCTGTTCTATGATTCGTGTGATCGCAAACCAGTATGCGCGATGCTCACTCGCAGTTCATGGATCTACCAAAGTTCTTTTTCAAAATCGTTTGCGCCAGGAATCAGATTGGGATATCTGGCGGCATCTAAAGATTTGATCACCCCGTTAACGCGACTGAAACAAGCAGCGGATTTGCACAGCAATCGTATCAGTCAGTGGTGGGCGTTAAAACAACTTGAACGCAGTGATCGTGAGAATTATCTACAACAACTTGCGGCGACTTATAAACACAAACGCGATGTATTCCAACAATTGTTGCAAACCCA
>JAICKZ010000045.1 GCA_025927665.1 Steroidobacteraceae bacterium
GAAAGTATGGAATGCGCAGTCCTGTCTTATTAATTGACGATGAGTTTGTATGTGCTTACAAATTAGATCATGAAAGAGTGCAGGCATATCTCAAATAAAGTTGATGGACTGCAGTATGCGCGAAGGATTGATGATTGGTTTGATGCAATCGCGGCGGTGCTGCAATTCGAATCAATGCAAAAAGAAAGCGCAACCCACTAAGTGGTAAACCTGTTTTTACAACGAAGCGCCGAATCTACGCTACTAAATTAGCTCCGCTGGCCGTTTTGGTCGATTTTTGTGGCTTCATGTCAGCGAAGTTGTCTCATTGGCTTCCATACCCCGCTATAATTCGCGACCTTTGTCCCGCGTCTTGTTGAGCTCCAATGAAACTGATCCGCAACTTTTCCATTATTGCCCACGTCGATCATGGGAAGTCCACGCTTGCAGATCGTTTTATCCAACTGTGCGGTGGTTTGGATGCACGTGAAATGGAAAATCAGGTACTGGATTCCATGGATCTGGAACGCGAACGTGGCATTACTATTAAGGCACAAAGCGTAACTCTCAGATACCGCGCTCACGACGGTCAAACTTATCAATTGAATATGATTGATACCCCGGGACATGTGGATTTTTCCTACGAAGTTTCGCGGTCACTAGCAGCTTGCGATGGCGCATTGTTGGTCGTTGATGCGGCTCAAGGTGTAGAAGCGCAGAGTGTGGCTAATTGCTACACTGCATTGGAGCAGGGCCTGGAGGTCGTACCCGTTATCAACAAAATTGATTTGCCATCGGCTGATCCGGAGCGCGTGATTAAAGAGATTGAAGAAATCATTGGCATTGAAGCGGAAGATGCGGTGCGCGTCAGTGCCAAGACCGGTGTAGGTGTGCCGGATCTGCTTGAAGAAATTATCAAGCGAATTCCACAACCCAAGGGTGACCCAGTTGCGCCATTGCAAGCGTTGATCATCGACTCATGGTTTGATAACTATGTGGGAGTCGTCTCGCTGGTGCGTGTGATGAACGGCTCGCTGAAAGTAGGTGACAAAATTCGCGTCTGGACCACGGGGCGCGCGCATCAAGTAGATAAGCTGGGGCGCTTCACACCCAAGTCATTGGCTTGCAATGAATTGGCCACCGGAGAAGTCGGCTTTGTGATCGCAGGGATCAAAGAAATTAATGGTGCGCCTGTAGGTGATACGATTACGTTGGAAAATCGTCAATGTACACAACCATTGGCGGGTTTCAAACAAATCCAACCTCGTGTATTTGCCGGTTTGTTCACGGTGCGCTCCGATGATTACGAAGCCTTTCGTGATGCACTTGCCAAACTTAAGCTTAATGACTCAGCACTACAATACGAGCCTGAAGTATCGACCGCGCTGGGCTTTGGATTTCGCTGCGGATTTTTAGGACTACTGCACATGGACATTGTGCAGGAACGTCTCGAACGCGAATACGGTCTGGATTTAATCACTAGCGCGCCGACAGTTATCTATGAAATTGCTCTGACCAATGGCAATACGATCAATGTCGATAATCCCGCCAAACTACCCCCGAGCAATGAAATTGCCGAATTACGTGAGCCGATCATCACTGCCAATATATTGGTGCCACCGGAGCATGTCGGCGCCGTGTTGAAGCTCTGTAACGATAAACGTGGGCGTCAGAAAAAAATGTTGTACCTAGGCAATCAAGTATCGTTGCAATACGAGCTGCCCATGGCCGATGTCGTGTTGGATTTTTTTGATCGGCTTAAGTCTGTCAGTCGTGGCTATGCATCATTCGATTATGAGTTCAGTCATTTTGAACCAGCACCCATGGTGAAACTTGATATTCTTATTAATGGCGACAAAGTGGATGCATTGTCCATCATCGTGCATAACGATTCGGCATATCATCGCGGTCGTGAGTTGGTCGACAAGATGCAAGAACTTATTCCACGCCAGATGTTCGAAGTCGCCGTGCAAGCTGCCATCGGTGCGCACGTCGTAGCGCGGGCAACGGTAAAGGCATTGCGCAAAAACGTCATTGCAAAGTGTTATGGCGGTGATATATCACGTAAGCGAAAATTGTTGGAAAAGCAAAAGGAGGGCAAGAAGCGCATGAAGCAAGTAGGTTCTGTCGAGATCCCGCAGGAAGCTTTTCTAGCGGTATTGCAAATAGGCAAAGACAAAAGTTGAATGTGGCATTGCTGCATGAGGAATTGAACAATGACTCTTGATTTTTCATTTTGGTTGCTGTTGTTATCGGTGATATGCGGCGTTGTCTGGGCCGTGGATAGTAAGTTCTTTAAACCAAGGCGTGTACGTCAGCATGCATTGGATGCTGGCGGCAACGTGGTCTCAGTACCAGAGCCCTTAGCAGTGGAGTATGCGCGTTCGTTTTTCCCAGTTCTAATGATTGTGTTTTTACTGCGCGCGTTCTTATTCGAACCATTTCGAATTCCATCGGACTCGATGATGCCGGGTTTGCGTTCCGGTGATTTTATTTTTGTCAGCAAGTATTCGTATGGCATTCGTTTGCCCATCATTAACAAGACCATTATCGAAACCGGCAAGCCGCAGCGCGGTGACGTCATTGTGTTTCGTTTGCCTAAAGATCCTTCGATTAACTACATCAAGCGTTTGATCGGTTTACCTGGCGATCATATTAAGGTTGTCAGTGATCAAGTCTATATCAATGGTGTTGCCATGACGTTAGAGCCGCAAGGCTGGTACAGCGACGATCACTATTACAATGAACCCCTGGCCACAGAAGATTTGGGTACGGTCAAACATTTGGTGATGTTTCTGCCCAGTCGAGGTGCCGCCATGGATTTTGAGGGAGTGGTGCCGGTTGGAGAGTATTTGTTCATGGGTGACAACCGTGACAACAGTAGAGATGGTCGCTTTCCCGAGGTCGGCTATGTGCCAGATGAAAATCTCGTCGGCCGAGCACAGTTGATTTGGTTCAATTTCAGGCCCTGGAATATGCCGATTTTTAGCCGAATCGGAACTCGTATTCGATAGTACGTCACTAAAATCTGCATCTTGTCTCAAAACGGTTGGCTTGGTGCGTTTCAAGTCCGGTTCTGATCTAGACTTCAGCAATCAAAAGACGGAGATGATTATGCAGTACGTTCAAAATCGAAAACAACAACGCGGCGCAACCATGTTGGGCATGTTGACCATCGTTGCCATACTTGGGTTGGCTTTGTATTCGATTATGCGGTTATGGCCTTTGTACTTTGAGTACTATTCAATTGTCCGCTCAATGCAAGAGGTAGCAAAGGATAATAAGGATGGTGCTGACATACCCCAACTGCGTAAGGGACTGGAGCGACATTGGGAGATCGAAGATATCAAATCACTGGATGTCAAAGATATTGAAATCAAAAAATTGGGTGCGGGGTTCCAGATACATGCTGAGTATGAAGCACGCACTAATTTTATCTCCAATATTTTCTGGGTGGTTGATTTCGATAAGACGGTAACCGTCGGTGGCGGCGGAGCTGGTGAGTAATTGCAGCCTTGCATTCAGGGAATGTACTTGTTAAGTGTGATGATTTGAAAACACTCTCAGAATGGTTGCGTGATGTTTTCGGTTATCAATGCCGTGAACTGCGTATTTTCGAAGCAGCGCTCACCCATCGTAGTGTGGGCGGTCAGCACAATGAGCGTCTGGAGTTTCTTGGCGATGCGGTGCTCAACTGTGTCACAGCGGATTTGTTGTACCGGCACTTTCCTCAGGCACCCGAAGGAGAATTGTCACGATATCGTGCGACACTGGTGAGCGGTGAATCATTGGCGACATTGGCCAGTGAGATTAATCTTGGTGAACGTATGCAACTAGGTGGCGGCGAATTAAAGTCGGGAGGCTTCCGTCGCAAATCCATTCTTGCCGATGGTTTTGAAGCAATACTCGGTGCAGTGTATCTTGATGGTGGATTTAACGCAGCAGCTGCGGTGATTGAAAAAATGTTCTTACCGCGATTGTCGAATCTACCCGACGCAGCGCAACTCAAAGATCCCAAGACTCGCTTGCAAGAGGCATTGCAGGCACGTGCAGTCGCGTTGCCGGAGTATGAGGTTGAATCCATTATGGGTGAACCTCATGCACAGCAGTTTCATGTACGTTGTGAAGTCGTGGCACTATCAATTAAAACCCATGGCGAGGGCGGTAGCCGCCGCGCAGCGGAACAAGAATCTGCAAAGCTGGCGATGGAACGATTGCAAGCGCTGTGGAAGCTTTCCTGAAACTGCATCGAAAATTATTACGCTCGCCACATTAAGCTCGCTTGTCAGCACAATATTTTTTCTTAATTATTTGATCCTTTCCAATGAATGACTCTGAAAACACCATGCACAGCGACTCTGCCAACAGCCTGATTAACGAAGATTATCACTGCGGCTTTGCAGCCATCGTGGGACGTCCAAATGTTGGCAAATCTACCTTAATCAATGCTCTGCTGAAACGGAAAATCAGCATTATTTCGCCCAAGCCACAAACCACACGACATCGCGTGTTGGGAATTCTGACGCGACCGCACTATCAAATTATTTTTGTGGACACGCCAGGCATTCACAGCAGCGGGCGACGCATGATGAATCGCTACATGAATCGTTCCGCACAAGCATCGCTTACAGATGCAGATGTCATTGTATTTGTGATTGAGGCATTGACCTGGACGGATGAAGATCAATTTGTACTCGATAGCATCAAGCAAAGTGGTCATCGACTATTATTATTGGTTAACAAAGTCGACAAGGTTCATCCCAAGTCGCGCTTGCTACCTTTCATTACTGAAGTCGCCGGCAAGGCTGAGTTTATTGAAGTGATTCCTATTGCTGGCAGCAAGCGTATTAATCTTGATCAATTGCCAGACATGATTGCCAAATATTTGCCGTTGTCGCCACCGCATTTTCCCGAAGATCAACATACGGATCGCAGTGAACAGTTTTTAGCGGCAGAAATTATTCGCGAGAAATTGACCTGGCGCTTGCAACAGGAACTGCCGTATGGAATAACGGTTGAAATTGAACGTTTCGAGTTCGATGATGAAAGTGGCAAGTTGATTATCAATGCAGTTATTTGGGTAGAGCGCACCGGGCAAAAAGCCATTGTGATTGGTGACAAAGGTGAAGGTCTTAAAACGGTTGGTCGTTCTGCGCGGCTTGAGTTATCTAAACTATTGGGCAAGCCAGTGCATTTGGAATTGTGGGTTAAAGTTAAAGAGAATTGGTCGGACAGCGAGGCCGCGTTAAGACAGTTTGGATATGATGCGATTTAGCGCGCTGTGCTTACGATGGAGAAGAATTGTTTCATCGCAGCGGAAATTTGTAGATGCGATGAATCGCGTTGCGACGCTATAAATAGATCCGCTATGTTTTTGCAACGCGTGCTTGAGTCGAACTAATCGATTGGTTTCATGTCCAGCGCCAACTCACATCGCATTCAACTGCAACCTGCCTATGTGTTGCATCATCGCCCCTATCGCGATACCAGTCGTATTGTTGAGTTATTTACTCGCGATTATGGCCGGCTAACGGTCTTTGCGCGCGGCGTGCGTGGGAACAAGTCTGGATGGTCAGCAGCACTGCAACCATTTCAATCATTGTTGGTATCATGGTCAGGTCGAGGTGAAGCGGGGCAGCTGAGCGGTGCGGAGTTGGTGGGTGCACCTCAAGCATTAACGGCGTCGCGCTTGATGAGCGGATTTTACCTCAACGAATTGATGTTGAAGTTATTGCACAACCACGATCCGCATCCTGATATTTTTCAACTGTACGAACAAACCATTGTATCGCTCAAATCCGATATAGATCAGTTGATCGTCTTAAGGCTGTTCGAGAAACGCTTATTGGGTTTGTTAGGTTTTGGGTTGTCGCTGAACACGGAAGCAATGACGGGCAATGAAATTGTTGCTGACCGTTGTTATCGCTTCGTCATGGAGTCTGGCGCAGTAGCGATCGATGCAGAAGCAGATCCCAGTAAGGGCGTTTATCACGGCCATACTTTGCTGGCGTTGGCGAACGATAACTTAAGTGATGTGCAACATTGCCAAGCAGTACGTTATCTACTGCGTAGCGCATTGGATCGTTTGCTGGAAGGACGCCCATTACAAAGTCGTGTGATCATGACTGACATGAGACGCTATTAAAATAGCAAAGCAAGTGTGAACACATGAATAGCTTTCATTTGGATATAAAAGTAAATCACGTATCGATGTTGCAAAAGCTGTATAACCCAATAATACGATTGATGACTGCGACAAGGGGACATGCATGATCTTTGGTATTGGTACTGATTTGGTCAAGCTTGAACGCATGCAAAAAGTTTATGAGCGTCATGGCGAGCGCTTGGTCAATCATCTATTGTTGCCACAAGAACTCGAACTATTCAAAACCAACAAACGACCGGTACGTTTTCTTGCCATGAGATTTGCCGCCAAAGAGGCTGTTGTCAAAGCATTGGGCACCGGCTTTTCACATGGCATGTGGATCAAAGACTGTGGTTTTCTACCGAACAGTTGGGGTAAGCCAGAAATAATTTGGTCAGAGCGTGGCCGGGCATTGGCTGATAAATTTGGTGTAGGTGAAGGCCACCTTACACTTACGGATGAAGATGGATTGATCGTTGCAATGGCGGTGTTGATGAAGCGAGTGTGATTATTGCGTCGGATCAGGTCGATCATAGACAACGCATTGTTTGTATTCATCAATGGTATATGGCTTCAGGGCTTTTATCATCACACGTAGGTCGTGTATTAGACTGCCGAATTTTACAGCCTTACGTTGACGCACTTCGACGTAACCGCACTTCTTCCAGAAGCGTTCCGCTTTGTGGTTATTGACGATGATTCCAAGACGAATCCAGTTAGTGCTGTTGAGTGCGATCCATTTTTCAAGTTGCGAATAAACCATATTGGCAATTCCAGTAGCATGCAATGATGTAGCAACCATAAAAAAACTAATTTGCCAAACACGTGGCGCGAGAAAATCAGACAATATTATTGTCACACCAATCAAATTGTTATTGCAGTCGAAGAAACCAATTATATAGCGTTGGTTAAAAGGTATTTCTGCGGGCGGGAGTTCATCAAATTCCCGTTGCGCCTCATCGTCACGCACCGGCATGCCATTGGCCATCAAGAAGAATTCTGGATTGGAACTGTAAAAATGTTGCAACCTCGGGATGTCGTCGTCATTCAATTCATAAGCAGAAAACTTACCGGTTTTAAATAGTATTTGATGATTGTGCATACGACAAAGACCTGCTTCTGCGCGTCAGCTTATCGATCATAACAATATCCATCATCAAACGATCTGGCAATCAATTCAATTCTTAACTTGGGAAAAGCTCAAACAACGCCACAGATTGATTGTCAGGCGCAAAATGATCTCAATAGGTAGAATATCGCTCTGATCATACTTATACGGGTCTTGGCTATGCATGTCTTCGCTTTTGATATTGAAACCATTCCCGATGTTGAATTGGGGCGCCGTATTTATGATCTGCATGACCTCACTGATAAGCAGGTAGGCTATATCATGCAAACCAAGCGCCGCGAAGAAACTGGTAGTGAATTTCTAAGTTTGGAACAACAGCGCGTAGTGGCCATCTCCGTTGCGTTGAGATCGCGTGAAAGTTTCAAAGTATGGAGTTTGGGCGAGCCTGATGCTCCCGAAGCAGAACTCATTCAACGCTTCTTTGATGGCATCGAAAAATACACACCGGATCTGGTGTCATGGAATGGCAGTGGTTTTGATTTACCTGTACTGCACTATCGTGCATTGCGCCACGGTATTGCTGCGCCTCGTTACTGGGAAATGGGCGATGAAGATCAGTCATTTCGTTGGAACAATTATCTCAATCGTTTTCATTGGCGACATATTGATGTGATGGATGTATTGTCTGGTTATCAAGGTCGCGGACGCGCCAGCCTGCAAAATGCCGCAATGCTGCTGAACTTGCCTGGAAAACTTGGCATGAATGGCGATAAAGTATGGGATTGTTGGCTGGAAGGTGACATTGAAGATATTCGCAATTACTGTGAGACCGATGTACTCAACACATTTCTTGTTTATTTGCGATTTGAATTAGTAAGAGGTCGTCTATCTCGTGAAGAATTTATGGCAGAGAATCAACGAGTACGCGAGCATTTACAAAGCCAAGACAAATCGCACTTCAAGGAATTTTTGACTGCGTGGCCTGAAGTAGTGATTTAGACCATGCCACGACATCTAAAACCTAAAAGCAGTGAAGTATTAACGCTTGAAGTGGCCGATCTGTCACATGAAGGGCAGGGCATTGCTCATCATAACGGACGTGCTGTATTTATTGATGGCGTACTGCCTGGTGAGACCGTGACTGTGCAATTGCTTAAGCATCGCAAAGGCATACAGGAATCGGTACTCAATGAAATAATCAAGCCTTCGTCTGATCGAGTTGCGCCGAAGTGCGAACACTACAAGATGTGTGGTGGTTGCATAGGACAGCATCTTGATTCAAGCAAGCAATTAGAATTTAAACAGAAACAATTGCTTGAAAACATGATACGTATCGGCAAAGTAACAGTGCCAACGATTTTACCGCCATTGCAAGCGCGAATATGGAATTATCGCCGCCGTGCACGCTTGGGTGCGCGATTCGTCACGCAGAAAAATCGCACGCTAGTCGGATTTCGGGAAAGAAATAGCAATAAGCTCGCAGATCTTAAACAATGCGTTGTGTTGCATGAACCATTGAACACATTGATAGAACCCTTGGGCACATTGCTCACCCAACTCAGCGTGCGCGATCGCGTGCCACAGATCGAGTGTGCGGTAGCCGATAATGCCATCGCATTGGTGATTCGAATTTTGGAAGACTTGACTACTACTGACATTGAGTTGCTACAACAGTTTCAGCAGCAGCATCAAGTGCAGTTTTACTTGCAACGCGAAGGCTATGACACCATCAAGCCACTGACTCCAGAGAACGCACAACCATTGCAGTATCGTTTGCCTGACTTTAAGCTGGAATACGAATTTCTTCCCAATGATTTTATTCAAGTGAATGGTGAATTGAATCAGTTGATGATTCAACGTGCCGTCGAGTTACTTGAAGTTAACAAACAAGATCGTGTTGCAGATTTGTTCTGTGGCCTGGGTAATTTTTCTCTGCCGCTGGCTCAACATGCTCAAACTGTATTGGGGGTTGAAGGCGAAACGAACTTGGTCGCGCGTGCTAAAGCCAATGCCATTCGTAATGGATTAGTCAATGTGGAGTTTATTGTTGCCAATCTGTTTGAAGATCAACAGCAAGCGCCTTGGACGCGCGGTAAATTCAATAAGGTATTACTGGATCCACCGCGTGCGGGTGCACGCGAAATTCTACCGATGTTGCCACGCATGGGTGCAGAAAGGATCGTCTATATATCCTGTCATCCTGGTACGCTGGCGCGTGATACGGGAATACTCGTCAACGAGTTAGGCTATCTATTATTATCGGTGGGAGTGCTTGATATGTTTCCACACACGGCACATGTGGAATCAATGGCGGTCTTTGTAAAGCGGTAGAGATGATATGACATTGGGTCCACTCATGATTGATTTACTCGGCAAGCACTTGTTGCCGGAAGAGCGCGAGATGCTGCAGCATCCGCTAGTGGGTGGCGTCATTCTATTTACACGCAATTTCGAAAGTCGCGAACAACTCAAACAGTTGATAACAGAAGTGCGTGCGGTGCGATCGCCTGCCCTGTTGATTGCCGTCGATTATGAAGGCGGTAGAGTGCAGCGCTTCCGTAATGATTTTACTTTGATACCGCCGATGCGCAGATTGGGTCAGGCTTATGATCAAAATCAATCAAACGGACTGCAGTTGGCGAAACAGGTTGGTTGGTTGTTGGCCGCTGAATTGCGTGCGATTCATGTAGATTTAAATTTTGGTCCGGTGGTCGATCTGGATTGTGGCGCCAGCTCGGTGATTGGTGATCGCGCCTTGCATGGTGCTGCACGCGTAGTGGCTGATCTTGCGATTGCCTTGATGCATGGCATGCGTGATGCTGGAATGCATGCGGTCGCCAAACACTTTCCCGGTCATGGTGCGGTGGTGGCAGATTCACATGTGACATTGCCGGTCGATAATCGCAGATATGTTGATATGGACAATGATCTGTATCCTTACCTGCGTCTGATCGACAATGGCTTGATGGGTGTGATGGCCGCGCATGTCGTTTATCGACTGATTGATGGCATACCCGCTAGTTTTTCGCAACGTTGGTTACATGATGAGTTGCGTGAAAAACTCGGCTTTAACGGTGTGGTGTTTTCGGATGATCTGAGCATGGAAGGTGCTAGCATTATGGGACCGATGCCGCAGCGAGCAGCGAATGCATTAGCGGCTGGCTGCGATATGGTGCTTATATGCAATCGTCGTGATGCAGTCATCCAGACATTGGATGAGTTGCGCATTGAGCCAGATCCAGCGAGTCAGTCACGCTTGGCAGGTATTCGCGGGATTGGCGGATTGGAAGAATCTGCGTTGTTTGCATCAACACAATGGTTAACAGGTAATGCCATGATGCAATCCATGCTAAGCATGAAAACCTAATTTCATTGCTGATAATTGATTGCAAAACAAAGATGCAAAGCACTGCAAACAAGCGTAGTCTTCGCAAAAAAGAACAGTGGAGCCGAGAGTGTCTTTAGACTGGCAGGTTTTACAAGCACTGATTGATGCCTCTCCGGATGGCATCGTGGTATGTGATGCCAACCAACGTTGGCCAGTAACGTATGTCAACCGTGCGTTCGAACAATTGTGTGGCTATTCTGCCGCCGAGTTGCAAGGGCGCAACTTAAACTTTCTCCAGCAGAGCGAAAATGAACAAGAAGGGTTGAGTATATTGCGTGCTGCCTTGAGGGAAGGTACATCATGCCGTGTTACTTTGCGTAACTATCGAAAAGATGGCAGCGCTTTTGTCAATGAAATGCAGCTAATTCCTCTCTACGATCACGATAGACGTTTAACTCGCTTCGCCAGTTTTCATCGAGTTGGTTTTAATAACCAACCTGCAACCTTAGAAGATGTGCCCGCAGATCCAATGTTAAATACGCAGCGTATGCTGGCTTACGTACGCGATGATAAGTTGACTGGGCTATTGCGCCGTTCTTATTTTGAAGATTTATTGCGTCGCGATTTTGCCTTGACGCAACGTGAAGCAAAACCGCATACGGTATTTTTGTTTGGCATCGATCAAGCTGCTGCTTATCGCGATGTATTCGGGGCGTTGGGCGCAGAACAAACTTTCAAACGTATTGCTCGGACGATCGCGGGCTGTTTTCGGCGCAGCACCGATTTATGTGCACGCTGGGAGGAAACTGAAATTGTCGTTGCTAATATGAGTGTGGATCCACTTCAGGCGCAGCGACTTGCCGAGACGGTATTGGCACGAGTACGCGATTTGGCAATTCATCATCCACGCTCGCCCGGAAGTCGCTTCGTCACTATCAGCGCAGGCGTAGTGTCAGAACCTCCTGCACAACGTGCTACGTCTGCACAATTTATTGCGCGTGCGCTGGTTGCGCTGCGTCAAGCAAGCACTCAGGGTATACAACGCGTAGTCGTTAGCGCTCCAAGTAATAAATAACGAGTGCTATCTTAATTTGCGTAGATCAATCTGCACGATTATTTCTGCATAGATTTTAGTCGCCGATTTATTACGTCCCATCTCTAATGAATCTTTAACCTACCAGAATGCCACTACTTTAATAAATTAGTGGCGTTGCAGAAGCGGAAATCAATTGTGGTGCAGCGCCATTAGTGACCCAGCGTGGGTTTGAACACCGTTGCGATTGAGCGCATTGGAAATCACGTTGGCGTTATGCACCACTTCACGAACATTGCGTCACACTAAGAAAGCGCCATCATTGCAACTTTTGGTCACATCCGTTTGAGCATCATCACATCCAGCCGTTGCAATTGGTTATAGATCGCTTGTGATGCGATAGCCGATTGCAATCGTATTTCGCCGTAACCTGCCAGCTGCCCGGCATTTAATAATTCAGTAAAATCGGCGTGCGCCTGTGGTAGACCAAGATATGCAACGAAGGTGGCGCTCATGCCTATCTGGACAGTCTTGATAGTGAAGGCCGCAAAATTTGCAGGCAGGCCGCGCGAAAACGATATACAGAAACTCCAAGATGACAAAATTCAGTAGATAAGCTCGCTGAACATAGGTGAGCGACTATGTGTCTGCGTGTATGGAAACTTGGGTTTAACACCACAAATGCACATAAGTGCGGTAACTGCTAACATTGCGTTTCTTAAATTTTTTCTGAGCTGTGTTAATGGAAGTCAATCCAATCCGCCGAAATATCGAAGACCTGATCGAACGTAGCAACGCGTTACGGGGGTTTCTTTGAATACGACAATAAAAGCGAGCGTCTGACCGAAGTCAATCGCGAACTCGAAGATCCAAAAATCTGGGACACACCGGGACGTGCGCAGGAATTGGGACGCGAGCGGGCCAAGCTTGAACAAACAGTCGGAACTCTCGATCGCATTCATTCGGCGTTGACTGATGCCAACGAATTACTCGACATGGCCGTCGCGGAAAATGATGACCATGCGGTGGCTGAAATAGCGCAGGATATCGCCGGTGCAGAACGCGATGTCAAGAATCTTGAGTTTCGTCGTATGTTTCCTGGACCAATGGATTCGCATAACGCTTTCCTGGATATTCAGGCGGGCGCTGGCGGCACCGAAGCACAGGATTGGGCCAATATGCTAATGCGTATGTACATACGCTGGGGCGATCAACATGGATTTAAAACCGAAGTAATCGATGCCAACGGTGGTGAAGTAGCTGGAATCAAAAGTTGCAGTATTAGTTTTGAAGGCGATTATGCCTACGGTTGGTTGCGCACTGAGACAGGTGTACATCGATTGGTACGTAAGTCGCCATTTGATTCCAATGCGCGACGTCATACTTCATTTGCTTCGGTGTTTATCTCGCCGGAAGTAGATGATGACATTGATATCACCATCAATCCTGCTGATTTGAGAACTGATGTGTATCGTTCCAGTGGTGCCGGCGGTCAGCATGTGAATAAAACCGAATCCGCCGTGCGTATCACTCACATGCCGTCGGGTATTGTGGTCGCATGTCAGGCAGAACGTTCTCAACATAAAAATCGTGACAAGGCGATGAAAATGTTAAAAGCCAAGTTATATGAATTAGAAGTGAACAAACGCAATGCGGCTTCCCAAGTGTTAGAAGACTCCAAATCAGATGTTAGTTGGGGTAATCAGATTCGTTCATATGTACTAGATCAATCGCGTATTAAAGATTTGCGTACCGGTGTGGAAGTGGGCAATACCGTCGCGGTGCTGGATGGTGATCTGGATCAGTTTATGGAAGCGAGTTTGAAGCAGGGGCTGTAGTGCAAACCAATTTCCAAACGACTGCGGTACTCGTTACGTTTGGGAATTGGTTGAAAGAATTCAATTGACGTATACAAGAGAACGAGATGAGTGAAGACAATATCCCAGTAGACGAAAACAAACTCATTGCTGAGCGTCGTGCGAAACTCGACAAACTGCGTGAGCAAGGCCAAGCGTTCCCTAATGATTTTCGTCGCGATACGTTGGCCGATGATGCACTCATTGCGTACGATCAACACGACAGCGCCTGGTTTGAAGCCAATACCATCAATGTAAAAGTTAGTGGCCGCATGATGGCCAAGCGTGTGATGGGCAAAGCTAGTTTTGCAAAAATCCAGGATCGCAGTGGGCAAGTGCAATTATTTTTGCAGCAGGCATCGCTAGGCGATATGTACGACGCATTTAAAAGCTGGGATGTAGGTGATGTGTTGGCGGCAGAAGGAACACTGTTCAAAACCAAAACCGGCGAATTATCGGTGAAGGTTTCGCAGTTGCGA
>JAICKZ010000124.1 GCA_025927665.1 Steroidobacteraceae bacterium
CGGAAACACCTCGAACACTACCACGCAACAAATCTTGTCGACCAATGAGCCGCCAGTAGAGTCCACTTTGGGACGATTGTTATTATCATACCAAGGTGAGAATCTCGGAACTCATGTACTGAAAGCAGGTCGTTTTATTATCGGTCGGACTGCAGAGAATGATTTACAGGTTGACAGCAAATTTATCAGTCGTCATCACGCGCAAATTATTACCACACGCAACAGTTCAGTTATTGAAGACCTGAACAGCACCAATGGTATTAGCTACAACGGCAAGCGCGTGCGTCGTCGAGTGTTGAATGATGGCGATGTATTGCAGTTGGGTGAACATGAACTGATGTACATGGATGATCGCCAATCACGTTCCGGGACTGAATCCAACACAAACGACGATGCCGTACCCCTACTATCAGCGGAAGCATCGCAACGAATGGATCAAGTCGTCAGCAACGAAGCAGAACCTGCACGCTCAACGGAAGAATAGCCAAGATCATTGTTATGAAACGCATTGCATTGCTTGGCGACTACAGTGACAGTGTCGTTGCACATCGAGCCATCCCATTAGCATTGCGCATGGCAGTTGAGTCATTGGGAGTAGATATACGTTGGGATTGGCTGCACTCTGCGACCCTAACCAATCCTGTTAGTGAGCACTTGCATCACTATTCAGCAATATCGTGTGTGCCCGGCAGTCCATACAAAAAACTCACGGTATTATCGAAGCAATACGCTTTGCACGCACTCATTTCATTCCGTTTTTGGGAACCTGTGGTGGCTTTCAACACGCAGTGATGGAATATGCAGAATCCGTGTGGGGCATTGATGCTCTGCATGCCGAAACAAATCCCGAGGCAGTTGATCCTGTTATTGCGCCCTTGGTGTGTTCATTAATCGGAGTGACGAATGATCTGTACTTTGAACCTGCATCACATTTAAGACAGATTTATGGGCGCGACACGGCGAATGAAGAATATCAATGTCGTTATGGACTGAATCAATTATACGAGAACCGTTTCAATACCAGCGCAATGAAAATCACTGCGCGTGATGATGAAGGTAGCGTACGCGCGATTGAACTCGACGATCATCCATTTTTTATCGGCACTTTGTTTCAGCCGGAACGTGCCGCATTGAAGGATCAATTGCCGCCGATAGTGAAAGCTTTTGTGGCGGCGATATAGTTTCTCTGTGGTGTGTTGGTTTCGTAGATACCATTGAAGCCGGAGAAGGCTCACGGCACAGCCGTCGCCGAACGGAGACTGTTTAAACAGCATAAGCCACTCAATATCATAAGTAATCCAAACCAGAATTCTTCTATACGATTTGTCCTGCAAAACTGTCAGATTGGTTAAGAAAGAGTTCGCAGCGACTATGTTAAGTTTTGTCGTCGGCACGATAGGTCAAACGCATATTCTGCTGGTGTAAAGGTGCAGATGATCTGCGGCATATACGCTACAGAGCTTTTTCAGTGATGTTATGAGAGGGTCTACTATTATGATGAATCGTCTGAATGATCTCTTGCATGGAAAGCTGGGGCATACCCACTTCATTTCTGTCACCACTCTATGTTTGCTATTGTCGGCGTGTGGTGGTGGTGGAGGGAGCTCGGATCAACCAACTCCCAGTAGTAGTAATAGTATCAGCAGTAGTAATAGTAGTAGTAGCAATGGCAATATTCCATCCACTACTCTTTCGTGTAACGGCTTTCCGACCACTGTCCCTGTCTCCGTCAATGGCGCGTTACAGAATTACAGTAAGGTCTGTTTGATCCTGCAGGAGTATGCACCGATGACGCCAGCTTTCAGTGTCACTACCAATGCTGGAAACTTGCTTGCACATGGCGATAGCGTCGATATGTTGGGTACATTTGTAGTGTATGCACGTGTTGTTGTTACGGCGGCCAATGAGGGCACTGCGACAGCACTTGCAAGAAGTGTGGTGGTTAACATAGCTGATGGGAAGGTTTCATCTTCACCAACTGAGCTTACCGAGCCTGAGTCTCTGGAAGTCGACTTTGAGGTCTTTACGCTACCAAGCACGAATTTGACACTTAACGCCAACGCGGGCAACCTTACCGCCGATAATTACAGCGCGATTTTGAACTTGACGACGAGCGCAGGGAATGCTGATCTGAGCGCGGTGCAAGGGCAGGAGACAGTCAATGTCAATGCGGGCAACATCAACGTCACCTTCTCTGGACCGTCGCAAGGGCAGGAGATTTTCAATACCAACAATGGCAACATCAACGTCACCCTAATTGGAACGTCTTTCACCGGTGCGGGTATGACAGCAAAGGTGACCAACGCCGGTAATGTAATGGTGTCGCGTCCTGTAGGGTTCCAAGCGGCCTTCACGGCCCAAACCAATGTTGGAACGGCGGCCATAGATGGACAGGAGCAGATGGCACCGGTGCCGAACTCTCCGGCAATTGTAACGTCCGGAACGGGTGCACCAATATTGCTTCAGACGAACACAGGAAATGTCTCTGTTACGAACTAACTGCTTTCGCGGTACACCGAGGTATCGTTCGTGATTTTATTTACTACGGAAGACCGGTCTGATGCATCTGAGGTTATTGACTTTCGCATATGAGTGAATGACCTAGTTAAAACATACCGCCTTGCTTCTGCAAGGCGGTTAGGGCTTCCACGTTGTTTGGTGCAAAAAGGTAGCTGTAGATTTCTCCGTGATTCGCAGTGACAGTTACCCGACAAATTCATACGATGCCCTAACCGAAGAATGATGGAGCACATTTAAATCAGCGATCATTGTTTTATGCAAGGCGCCGATTTCCGAACGCATACTTACATACAGATGGTTTCAATAGTGGCGCAACGAAAATCGCTGCACGTGATTGATGATGAAAGCAGCGTACGCGCGATTGAACTCGACAATCATCCATTTTTTATCGGCACTTTGTTTCAGCCAGAACGCGCTGCCTTGAAGGATCAATTGCCTGTGCTAGTCAAAGCGTTTGTGCAAGCGATCTTGAATGAACGCCGAATAAATCCACTTAGTCATTCCCATGAAAATGAGAATCCAGTTGAATCATAATCTTGCTGACTGTTTATCAATTGCATTTTCGTGAGCATGACGTGCTTAGTACCTAAGCTCAGATTAGACATCACTGTCGCTCACTCCCCTGTTCTTCTTTTGCTGCATCTCTTCTTCGATCTGCGATTGAGGCGGCGGTGGCGGCATGCGACCTGAACTGAGAAATAAAATGGCCCATCCCAATGCACTGCCACCTTTTGAACGTTTGTTGGATGGCTTGCGCTTAACAAGCCAACTAAAAATTATTATCAGTAACACAACGATTACGATGAATATCGGCATATCTTAAGTTTCGTAGGCTGGGTAGCAGCGCAGCGGAAATCCGGCAGATAGTACCAACAGTTTTAGGCAAACAGATGATTTATCAGTAGCTATCAAGAATGCTTGTTGCTGCTACTCCGTCGCTGTTCCACCCACAGTCAGTCCATCAATGCGTAATGTCGGTTGACCCACACCGACAGGCACATCTTGTCCTTCTTTGCCGCAAGTACCGACACCTTCATCAAGTTTAAGATCGTTGCCGACCATGGACACACGTGTAAGTACATCAGGCCCGTTGCCAATTAATGTGGCACCGCGCACCGGCGCAGTGAGTTTGCCATCTTCGATCAAGTAGGCTTCGCTCGCAGAGAACACAAACTTGCCGGAAGTAATATCAACTTGACCACCACCGAAGTTACGGCAGTACAAACCTTTCTTCACGGAGCGAATAATTTCATCTGGATCGTGTGGACCTACCAACATGTAAGTATTCGTCATGCGCGGCAAAGTCATGTGTGAGAAAGATTCTCGTCGTCCATTGCCTGTAGGTGTAACACCCATCAAACGAGCATTCATCTTGTCTTGCATGTAACCACGCAGCACACCGTTTTCAATCAATGTCGTGCACTGTGTGGGTGTGCCTTCATCATCAACATTCAAAGAGCCACGTCGATACTTAAGTGTGCCGTCATCCACCACGGTGCAAAGTGGCGATGCCACTTGTTGACCCACTTTGCCCGAAAATGCAGACGTCCCCTTGCGATTAAAGTCGCCTTCTAAGCCATGACCGATTGCTTCATGCAACAAGATGCCAGGCCAACCTGCGCCGAGCACAACGGTCATGGTACCTGCAGGCGCGGCGACAGCATCCAGATTAACCAGTGCGCTGCGCACTGCTTCATTCACCAACGACTGCCAACGTTGGTTGAGAATAAACTCTTGCAATGAATAACGACCACCGGCACCACAGTAACCTTGTTCGCGTCTTCCGTTATGCTCGACAATAACTGAAACATTCATGCGTACCAATGGACGCACATCCGCTGCCAGTGTGCCATCACTGGTAGTAATCAAAATGACTTCATGAACCGCGCTGATACTGGCCATCACCTGTGTGACACGCGAATCCAGTTTGCGAGCTGCTGCATCGACTTCACCCAGTAACGCGACTTTTTGTTGATCACTTAATCCATCCATGGGATCAGTCGCAGAATACAATTGCGGATGCGCGGCATGTGCATGCCATGCTTGCACTGCACCGCGCCCCGTACCACGTGCAATGGCTCGCGCCGCTTTTGATGCCTCAGCCAATGCGGGCAACATAATTTCATCAGAATAAGCGAATCCAGTTTTATCACCGGCCAATGCACGCACACCCACACCCTGTTCAATGCTGTGCGATCCTTCTTTAACAATACCGTCTTCCAATGCCCAAGATTCTTCACGTGATTGTTGAAAATACAAATCGGCATAGTCCACCGCCGCACCCATTACGGTACCCAACACAGTAGAAAGCTTGTTCTCATCCAGCTCGAAAGGATGTAACAAACTGCTACGTGCAACATCCAGCGCCGGCACCACTGCAGTAGACGTCTTGGTGGGTTGCAGATTAAGTGCAGACAGGACAAATGGAGAGTCAGTTTGTGGTGTAGCCATGACGATGGATTGAATCAAGGAGGAACGCAAGACTACCGTGTAGTGGCGGCGATGGCAAAGAAAACAAGGGCACAGCAGGAAATGTAACTGAGGTGGTTACTTGCCTTGTGCGACGCCGGATGCTTCGTTAATAGCTTGAGCAAGTTACAATTTCATTGATTCGGAATAAATGGGTACTGTTCGCGCTTGCAATCCATATTGACCGTGTAACGCATATTTAGTAACGCGATTATGACGATTCACTACCGCTTATTACTGCTTGAGGTAGATTTATTCAACGAATCAGAGAGCATTGATGTAATCGCATACGCATGAGCTACTGATGGAGTGCGAGATGCTTCACGTTGTTGCTGTATCAATTCCTGAAATACCGCCGACCTATTTCGTGGTTTTGTGAATAGACCTACAAAAGCGGCAATCGTTTGCCGCGCACGCTTAAGATTATAGATTCTCAACCGTTGCTTCCACTTGGGTCACTGCGAATTTTTTGCGTGTCGCAACTTACATCGCAGTGTTACAGGTGTGTTTTACATATCCGAGGTAACGGCAGATGTGTCTAAAAATTAATAGCGATAAGTTCAAGCATGCAATCTGGTTGATACTTGCCGTGCTGATCACCGCTTGCGGTGGCGGTTCGTCAAGCAGTGGTGGCGGCGCAGTAGTCGGTGGTGGAAGCAGTTCCAGTATCAGTTCGACATCCAGTTCAGTTTCGAGCAGTACTTCCAGTACTAGTTCCAACTCTAGCGTTGCAGTAACCGGACTTGCATTACCTAGCAGCGTATCAGTCGTCACTGCAACCAACGCGGACTAACGTTCAATTCAAATCGCTTACTACTATCGCTTCAATTGAGGTTCATCATGAATACTCGTTACATTCGTTCTTATTTACGCACAACTATTGCCGTGTTTGGCAGTTGCTTATTATCCACCGCCGCGATGGCAACACCACCTATCAATTCTGCCTATTCGACTGATATCCAAAACAGCCATGTTGAAGATGCCACCTCCGAAGGTATTGGCCAGGTCAACATGATTACCTGCATCATGCAATCAATGCGTCCCGATGCCTTGGTGAATCAAGGCAATTATATTGCATTGGTTGATGAGAATAAATGTTCTGCCAATAAATCCAGTAG
This sequence comes from Steroidobacteraceae bacterium, assembly GCA_025927665.1. GTDB lineage: Bacteria > Pseudomonadota > Gammaproteobacteria > Steroidobacterales > Steroidobacteraceae > CAILZL01. The sequence goes on from JAICKZ010000124.1 coordinate 6,108, forward strand.
TAGTAATTCAACAGGTGGCGATGCATCACAAGCATCGAATTACACCACGACAGTTGTAAACTCAACTCGTTCTACCAACCTTGATCCAATGCGAGTCAAAGTATGGTTGAACGAAGAAGATCAAGGTCAGGCAAGCACTATCTTTGTGAATATTAGTGCCACTGCTGCACCCACCACTGCAAATCCTTATGGTCAGTTTCGTCTGGATTTTTGCGGTAAAGGAGACACTGGTGCATGCCAGATGAATGGAATGTTGCAAGGTGCCGATGGTGCACTGGATTACTATCAAACCGAGCAGCGCGGTAACAACGAATCTTCGACCACTGCATTAAGACTTACCAGCGTTGGCACCACAACCGGTAGCGGCAAGCTGGATACGATTCAAACTCAAGGTACTGACAGTTCTGAAGCTGCATTTTTGTTTGCCTATGATGCCACTCATTTTCTGCGCCGCGATCAACACGATGATCAATGCTTTAGTCGTGATGCCACTGATCCCAATACAGGATTTTCAGTGTGGAACTACGGCATGTATGACTCGGTAACTGGCGATCGCATCAATCTCAACTCCGGTTTTCCAATCAATTACACCGTCAATGGAACCACCTACAACGGCTTCATTGGCTATTGGGGTATGAACATGCCGAGCGCTGCTGGATTAACCAACGGTGCGACGGTACAAAAAGTTGACTACAGTAGTAACACTCCTACCACGACGAATTACACCGTGGTGCTGGCAAGTGGTAAGCTGACCAAGTACATCAAGAAATCAAAAAAGCTGCATGAAATTGATAAAGTGCAAATAAATACCTGGGTGAACGATGCAACCGATCTCTTTAGTGGTGCCACTTCTAATACCCAATACGTAATGTACTGGAATGACGCAACATCGAAGTTTGTTATCACCGGCCAAATGAATTGCGATCAGAACGGTTGTAACTCTCGGGACTTGGATGCACCACAAAATGTGAGTCCAGCTTTCTGGACTCAGCAAGGTCTGCAAGGTAATTCGCAATCACTCGGCGGCGATGTGTACATTGACTTGAAGAACATAGGATCATCAATTGATTCAACTACAATCAGCGTGGTGTACCATGCACAGGACATCGTGTATCCCTCCGACATGCCCGCTCATTTGTATTGCGTCAGTAATTGTCCAACCGATAGCTCATTGAATGATTACTTGACAGGCAGTTCACCTAATTCACCTTATGATTCCACCACGTTCAACAGATGGAATCCCAGTGCGACATATATTACCTACACTTCTGACACCACTGCTGGTGTGATGAAGACCAACGGCAATGCGGTAACAGCCACGGATATGAATACCTTTCAGCAATATCCGCAATATCAGGGTGGCGTTCGCAGTGGACGTCTAGTCACCGATCCTAATTCATTACTCTGCGGTGATAACGTGTATTGTGATTACAAGGCAAATGATCAAGATGTGTACTATATGTGGGAAACAGGCCCGAACAACTGGAACCAGTTTGCCGCCATCAAAGACAACAACAATGACTTCGTGAAGTTCGATCCTCCAATGCAGGTAAACTACACCGTGCCTAACGATGTCACGCATTTCCATCAATATGCTGGCAAAACCATCGTGTTGCAATATGGTGGTTTTGGCAACTTGGGTGGTATACCTGGTAATTGCGTTTCGAGCCTGACCAATCAACCTGTCAGTTGCAATCAGGAAAATGCGCGTTATGTGCCTGACTTCGTTATTCCATATGACACAACGCTTGGACAGGTCAGTGATGGTACTCACGCCTATCTTATGAAGTGGCTAGATCGCGAAATTCGTTTTGCCAGCAAACCGCTCGCGGATTGCTCTGCCCTTTCATTACCGAGCAACGTAACATTACCAACCTCAGCCGTGCTCAAAGACCCAAGTGATTCGACTTCGGATATTTACATTGGTATCAAACCAACCGTAACCGGTCAACCCCGTGTTATCCAAGGCGAAGTGATGTACTGATCGATTACTGATATAATTCTTTGCTATCAACACGCCTGCGTCGAGATCGATGCAGGCGTTTTTAATTTTGTCTATATTCAAACCTGACGCTCGTCAACGCGAACGCATACGCGTCGTCATCTCGATCGTTATGATGTCGGAAGCCGTCATCATTTGCACTTGCTCATCTTGAATCAAGCATTGTAGTTCCATTCCACGTTGAGCCATTACGGCCAGTGCTTTACTGCTGTCGCTTGCAATATCAATCACCGTTAAATTTTTTGACTGCTCCAATACCGCTTGCGCCTTACTCCACCATACCTGTGCACTACCACCGCTATACGTGTACACAACCACTTGTTGAGCACGACCACAGGCACGACGCAAATTTTTTTCATCAGGCTGACCGATCTCTATCCATAATTCAATTTGTCCAGTTAAATCCTTGCGCCATAAGTCCGGCTCTTCCGAACTAATTCCTAAGCCAAATTGCAAGGTATCATCAGCGTGCAAAGCAAACGCCAATAAGCGCATCATCACACGCTCCTCTGTTTCAGATGGATGTTGCGCCAAGATCAATGCATGCGTTTGATAATAGCCGCGATCAAGATCGTTTATTTGCAACGTCGCCTTGAATATGGTTGATTTGAGTGCCAAGAAATCACCTATAGATAAAACTTCAATGGTTTGACAGATAGATACACTGGGAGCGTAAAAAACCAATCGTCCCACATAAACTAGCATCTCGCGTCTTTCCTAACTAACCTTAACTATCAACACACCATCTTATTTACTCATAAATACATGATGATTTATTGAAATCGACAATGCTCGATTGCGCTAGTCTTAGACCTGCCTAAGTGCCGAGATTAGAATTGGTGATAGGCAGTGTACAAATTTATGTCGATGTGGACACTCAACCGATGACTTACTTCTATTTGGTACTGACAACA
>JAICKZ010000289.1 GCA_025927665.1 Steroidobacteraceae bacterium
ATAACGATGAGGTAACCGCAAACAAACACAATGCCGCCGTGGTTTGGTATGGCGATCGGGACATTAATCTCAATAAAACGTTGCAATTGCTCAAAGCGCTACTCTAAGTAAGAACATGCAAGCACCACTTGCCATACGGGCAGAGGTGATCTGCCGTTTCATCGGCATCTCAAGGCATATTCCTAAGGGGAAAGCGCCGCTAATTGTGGTGACGTGATGTTATGTAGAAGCAGGACACAGGAAAAATGTGTTCTACGTCACTCTTAATTCAAGTATTCAAGCGCTATGTTATTCCGACAACTCAAGATCTTTGATCGTCATTGCAAGAAATCGACAAGCCTCGCCACCCGTAATACAGCGATGATCGAAGCTTAATGACAAGGGAATGCGCGGGTGTACTTCAATGTCGCCTGTTTCTGTAGCGACCACATCCCGGTGCACTTTACCGGTACCGAGAATGGCAACAGTGGGCGGCACGATTAGCGGGGTGGCATATCGGCCTGCCAGCGTACCGAAGTTGGTCAGTGTGATGGTCGGATCGCGCATGTCATCCATCGTCAAAGTGCGATCTTTGCTGGCGAGTTTAAAGCGATTCAATTCATTGCGTAGTTCCACCAATGATTTGGTATGGGCATCACGAATCACCGGCACTAATAATTTATCACCCACATCAATGGCAATACCCACATCGACATGCTGCAGTACGCGACGTGCCGGACCATGGGGATCAAAAATTGCATTGAGCGACGGTTCTGTGGCAAGGCCACGACACAACGCACGAATGATGCGTGCCGTCATATCAACACGACCTTTCCAAGCGTGCACATCGGCATCGTCAAACACTGTCACCATGGCGATCTCATCGCGCGATGCCGTCATTGACTGCGACATCATGCGACGCGGACCATGTAAAGGTTCAAATTCGCCAGCGAGACGTTCGCCCAGTACCGGTAATTGATAAGCGTTAGCAGATTGGCGTGTTAATTTCGCAGCGCTCAACACATCATCGACCGTGATGACGCCGTCGCGGCCTGAACCATTGGTGCGATTCAAGTCGATCGATAAGCGTTTGGCAAGCATGCGTGCAGCGGGAGCTGATTTAATACGAGTGCCATTGCGAATGCCATTGATTGAGCGTTGCGTACCACCCATCACTGCACGTTCGATCAATTCGTGATCGCTGACATTCATACGTCCAACTACTGTCATTGAACCGGACGTATTGTTTGATAATTTATTAGTTAAGGGAGAACTTGCGATTGCCGCGGCTTCAACGTCGCTGAGCTTAAATTCTACAAGTGCTTGATGAGTGGCCACGACATCACCGGGCTTAGCCAGCAAGCGTACGATCTTGCCGGTATAAGGACTGGGTACTTCAACCACAGCCTTGGCGGTTTCAACGGAAACCATCAATTGATCCACGCGCACATCGTCACCTTCCTTGACATGCCAGGACACAATTTCGGCTTCTTGCAAACCTTCACCCAGATCAGGCAGGTGGAATGTGGTCACTCAGTAATTCCTCAAAATAAATTCGTTCGTGATTCTAAAAAATCTCAACCGATCAAGCACTCAAATAATTCGTTCGTAGTGAGTTTGTCGAAGCATTCCAATTTTGCAATGGAACTCTTCGATAAGCTCGGATGAGTGGAAGTTATCGTTGTCGTACATTCTCAGCTCAATGTCTTGTGTACCGCGTCCACGATACGGGCAACATTGGGCACATAGTCATGTTCAAGACGAGCCAATGGCACAATGGTGTCATATCCAGTCACACGTTGAATAGGTGCTTCAAGATCATACAAGCCATGTTCAGCAACAATGGCCGCGATTTCGGCACCCACGCCCACATTGCGCGCCGCTTCGTGCACGATGACCAAACGCCCAGTTTTGGCCACTGATTCGAGAATCGTGTCAGCATCGATGGGGCTGATGGTAGCCAGGTCAATCACTTCAACACTGATGTTCTGTGCCTGCAACTCGGTTGCCGCTTTCAAGCATTCAACCGTCATCGCGCCCCATGTGACGATGCTGCAATCGGTACCTTCACGCAATACATAGCAAACATCCAAAGGTAAAGCTTCACCATTATCTTCCACTTCCTGTTTGGCGTAGCGATAGATGCGCACGGGCTCCAGAAACAACACAGGATCGGGTTCACGAATCGCTGCCAAGAGCAAACCATAGGCACGCGCTGGCGATGAAGGACATACCACGCGCAGCCCTGGCATGTGGCAGAACATCGATTCAACTGATTCAGAATGATGTTCGGGCGAATGAATACCACCACCATGCGGAGTACGAATAACCACAGGGCAGGTGAGACGACCACGAGTGCGATTTCGCAAACGCGTCATGTGATTCACAATCTGATCAATCGCAGGATAAATGAAACCCATGAATTGAATTTCCGCCACGGGTTTCAAGCCTTGCGCGGCCATCCCTACGCATAAGCCTGCAATCATGCCTTCGGCTAATGGTGTATCAATCACACGCTGTGCGCCAAATTTTTCTTGCAAGCCCTGCGTTGCACGAAACACACCGCCGTTCTTACCGACATCTTCACCCAGCACAACCACGGATGGATCGTGTGACATTTCCCATGCATGCGCGAGTGTAACCGCTTCAACCAAAGTGACCTTAGGCATGAGACTCTGCCTTGTGCATCATACTAAAGTGCACTGCTTCATCTCGCTGCTCAGCGACGCGTTTGGGCATATTTGCAAATAGATTGTCAAACATGGCGGTAACGGGTGCAGTGGGTGTCGCAAAATAATCTTTCACCGCTTCTTCAACTTGTAATGCACATTCGTCTTTCAATTTTTGTTCCTGTGCTTCATCCCAGGCTTTCATGTTGACCAAGTAGTTGCGGAAACGCTTCATCGGTTCCAGGTGCCAGTGTTGTTGCACTTCATCTGCATTGCGATAACGACTGGCATCATCAGCCGTCGTATGATCGCTTAATCGATAGGTCAGTGCCTCAACGACAGTCGGGCCTTCACCGGTGCGTGCACGTTGCAAGGCTTCTTCCATGACAGCACGCACAGCGATGATGTCATTGCCATCGACTTGCACACTATGCATTCCAGCAGCGATACCTTTTTGAGCCAAGGTCTGCGCTGCGGTTTGTTGTTCCAGCGGAACTGAAATGGCCCAGCGATTGTTGACGATATAAAAAACGACTGGCAACTTCTGTACACCGGCCACATTCATGGCTTCATAAAATGCACCTTCAGAAGTGCCGCCATCACCAATGTAAGCCAATGCACAGCGTGGCTCGTTACGAATCTTGAATGCGAATGCGGCACCGGCAGCATGCAAAGTTTGTGTGGCAATGGGCACACACCAAGGAAAATCATGACGCGTATTGACGAAGTCGTTACCGGTTTCATCACCGCCCCAGTAACGCAGAATTTCCACCATGCGCACACCGCGCCAGATCTGCGTGCCAATTTCGCGATACACGGGTGCAATAACATCTTCAGGTCGTAACGCTGCGGCGGCGCCGACATGAGCAGCTTCATGTCCCAACGCAGATGGATAAGTGCCCAGTTTGCCAGTTCGTTGCAGATTGACGGCTTTGGTATCAAACGTACGCACCAATGTGATCATACGATACATCTTCAACAGTTCCTGCGGATCACGAGCGAAGTTGGGTAGCGTACCGGCATTCACTCCGGGCAGTAACTTGCCTTCTGGATCAAGGTATTGACAGTACTGAATATTGAACTCGGCCGCTGTACTCAAGAATCCTCTCCGCCACTTACGCCTGACAAAACAGTCTGCATTATAACCAAGTAGTTAATAAATGCG
>JAICKZ010000174.1 GCA_025927665.1 Steroidobacteraceae bacterium
AGGAACTGGTTACCCATAAAGACCGCGCATGCTTACTTGTAATCTGATCTATCTTAGCGCGCAACATTGCCTCAGATTCTAACGCGGCCCGCAATCCATTTGCATCTTTCAAGTTATTCCAAAGCTCTTGCAACACATGATGAATTAACTTACCCCGAACCTTGGGTGAAATACCTGGTTGCACCGCCTCTGGTGATTTTGCATACAAACGCAATTCAGCCTGCGATTTAAATGCGCAGCGGGATTGCAATTCGAATACGCGCGCTCCTTGCTTGATCAAACCATCTGGATGCGCCGGTAATTGAATATCGGTTATGGTTTCCAATACCGGCTTGGCAATGACAAGATCTTGTACCAACGTAGATATGTTGGAACGAGGGACAGAATCGATTGATACCACTGGCCAGTGCAATAAAGAACTGGCACGCAAGTCAAGGTCTTTGTTATGTTGCGGCCAGCTTAATATCACCTCAGTGGCGCTATCTACCAAGCGCTGTAACTTTTGTTTTGATAATAAAAGACAGGATTCGGCACTCGAATAACTGAGCGCATGCTTGCGTTGCAACTCCATTGGAATAAATGGATCGGGTTCTGGTACAGAGGGCCATTCACCGGCATGCACACCTAAAACCCATAAGGCGTCAAACTGCATGCCAGCGGCGCTTTCAACATCTACAATGTTCAAAGCATAGTCATTGCTTTCGGGTGCGAAACGTACTTGCTGACAAGCGTTACGCAATAATTGCAATGCATCTACGCTATGAACCGCGCCTACTGTTTCATCCAATGCACTGAGTTGTGCGAGTACTTCATAAAATTTATTACGAGTTTGTTGTTCTTCGCTGAATAAAGTTCTGCCTTGAGCCCATCCCATCGTCGATAAAATTCGATTAAAGTGAATGATCCATTCGCTTGGCAACGCGCGTTGATGCAGTGTCTTTTGCAATGCATCTAGTGATTGCAATGCTTGACCAAGCAATAAACATGATTTGTTTGCAAGTTGCGCTACTTCATCTACAGTCCATTCGTCGCGGCATTCTTGTCGCATGCTGATATCCAACAACGCTCGCGCATTGACTTCATCTTCGTAGCCAGCAATAAAGGGTGAGCGAAAAAGTTGTCCCCATATTTCCAAACTATTTTTTTCCTGTATAAGTTGCAGACACAATAGCGCATGATATGCCAATGGATAAGACATCAAAGGCGAACTGGAAGAGATGGAAAAAGCTGCCGAGTATTCGTACAAACTACTGCGTGATGCTGGCGCTAATATGGAACTGAAAATGCGCCGTATCTGTGTTGCATTGGAATTTAAGTTAGACGCTACGACACCAATACGTTGCTTGCCTGTTTCAATCTGATATCGAGCCCATCGCGCCGCTGCCTGTAATTCATCATCCGTATCGTTAAATGAAACAACTTGAGTTGATGAATTGATGCGTGGCATGTCATGTACATGCACAGCACAATGTTCATTCTGCCAATACGCAATCAATTGAGCGAGTGACGGAGTAATGAAATCAAAGCCAATTAAGTGCAATTCTATTTTTGGAACAAAGGCGCTTTGATGTAGCCAGGTCGGCACTCGCGCCATGTCCAGCACATTTCGTTGTTGAGTGTAATGAATAAACTCCTTTGACCATTTTGTGAATACTTGTACTTCCTTGCTGTCGTAATGATCAAGCTGTTGCAGCGGTATTTGGTATTGATGCAATACCTGCCAGCTATGTAATGCTGTACGCGATGCCTGTGCGGGACTCAACAAATTTTGAATGTTACTTTGAGTAACAATGGTTTCCCAAATCGCTTGAGTTTGCAGGTCATTGAGTAATCGCGGGGCCGAAGAAAATATTTGACGTTGCTGTTTAAAGCTTTCGCTCAACCAGGTATTCAACGTTAAAATATTGGGAGTCAACCAGGCTTTCTTTCCTTCTTGCTGTGCATGACCTGCATAATCTAATTGCAGACGATGTGCCAGACGCCGCGTTGCAGTGAGCAGCGTCGCACCGGATTGAATAACTTGATAGAGTTGAGCGTCCAATGCTTGAGATTATACATGCTGTCGCAAGACCAGCGCAGCTCGCTAATTGCCTTATAGCTTGTCGCAGCGAAGGCGATAATTTTGCGAATGAAGTTTAGATTGCCTTCAAAGAAGGCGCAGGTCTCGATACTGGACGACGGCCACTTGAATAGCTATCCAATAGCTCCTCCATGCGAGTAAATACCTCATGCAGTACTTCGGCTCGTGGTAAGTGGGTAATGCGAAAGCGATTACGATACGGTACGTTAAAACTTGATCCAGGTGCAATTAACACATGCTTGTGTTCCAGCAAATCCAGTGCAAATTGCTGATCATCGATTTCTGGCAGTATGTCGCTGCGAATCTCTATAAAATCGTAAATAGCTCCACGCGATAAATTGACGTCAAGATACTTGCTCTTACGAATGTTGTCGTGAATAGCTTGGCGACTTTCAAACAGACGTCCACCTGAACGCAACAATTCTTTGATGCTTTGATAGCCACCCAGCGCAGTCTGCACTGCCCATTGTCCTGGAACGTTGGCGCACAATCGTAATGATGACAACAGCTCCATTGCGCTTATATAGTCACGCGCATGTTTCACGTCACCGGTGAATACCGCCCAGCCTACGCGATAACCACAAGCGCGATACACTTTCGATAACCCTGAGAGGGTTACGCATAATGAGTTGTGGACCAACGTCGCCATCGGTGTGAAAGCCACATCGTCGTATAAAATCTGATCATAAATTTCATCGGAATACACAACCAAGTGATGCTTCTCAGCTAATTTGGCAATCGCTTCCAATGTAGGACGAGGATACACAGCACCGGTTGGATTATTGGGATTGATGACGACAATGGCGCGAGTACGACTGGTGATCAACGCCTGAATGTCTTTGACATCCGGTACAAAATTATTTTCTGGTCGACACGGGTAATGGACAGCACGACCACGATTGAGATTTACTGCCGCCGTCCACAACGGATAATCAGGGCTGGGGACTAATACTTCATCATCCGTGTTCAATAGGCCACGCAAGGTGAGATCAATCAACTCGCTCACACCATTACCAATGAACACTTCTTCGACACTGATATCACGCACACCGCGACTTTGTTGCAGCATCACCACCGCTTCGCGTGCTGGAAAAATACCTTTTTGATGGCAATAACCTTCACTGGCGCGTAAATTTTCAATGATAGCCAGTCGCATGGTTTCCGGCGTACGGAAGCCAAAAGCACCGGGGTTGCCGATATTCAACGAAATAATTTCGTAGCCCTGTCTTTCCATCTCCTGAGCACGTCGAAAAAGCCTGCCACGAATTTCATATTTAACGTTTGCAAGCCCCGAACTTGGGCGAATGGTTTGTGCGGACATGACAACACCGAACTAATTGACAGTGGTTGTGGAGACTAGCAAAGAATTAACTGGTTGCCGAGTGGCAACTCACACAATAAGCAGCAAAAGCAATGAAAAAAAACCAGTCTGTGTTTTCGCACAGACTGGCTCCGCGAGCGGGACAGCTACTCGATTAACTAGTGGGGCTCCAGCAGTGACCATGCTCGCAGCCGATCAATCTCCAACTAACATCAGGACAAAATATTAACCTCGCAACACAATTACTTATCGATTAGGGCTCGCTGACTCTTAATTAATCGATTTGATTTATCATGGGCTAGGTGCCCTCGGTTGATTTTTCGGTTCATTGCCGAATAAAAAATAGCTGTATAGTATAGAAAGGGAGCAATGCAACCTGTGCTCGAGCTGACAATACAAACCATGATCGCGAACAGCATCAAAACGTATTTATCACTTTCAATAAATCGACCATTCCCGGATATGTGGCAAGAAATAGCCAAACGGAGATGGGCTTGATTTCTATCTGCAACTCATTGCGTTATCAATGCATTGTTGCTTTGCTGCTGTTAAGCGAGCAATGCTTTGCTGGTGGTCTGCCAGTGGGAGGTTCCGCGTCGTGGGTAAGTGACTACGTGGTGTACGGTGTCTCGCAAACTTTTAATAAGCCGGCGATTCAAGCGGACCTACATGTTCGCCCCAACAATGAATGGAGTACAGGTATATGGGCATCGACTGTGCATGTTTCGCCCAATACCACTTCAACGGAATTGAGTTTTATCCTTAATCATTTGTGGACTATTAATCAAGACCTGAACATCGTCGCTTCAGGCGCTCGCTATCAATATCTCGATAGCTCGCACATAACGACTTACAACTACGATGAAATCAGTTTGGCACTGCATTGGGCCGACACCCTCTATGCAAGAGTCGCCTGGTCCCCTGATTACGAACTACGCTATCCAATTTATGTACTGAAGAATCAACAAATTCTGACCATGGAAGGTGGCTATCATTATCCCTTTCCCTATCTTATCGACCTGCAAGTGGGTCTCGGATATTATGCGCCTCTGTCACAAAGTGATGGCAGGTATGCTTATGGCAGCGCGGGAATCAGCCGTCATTTCGGATCGTTTCATATAGAAGTGAATTACTTCTGGATGCAGGCAGAACATCGAATGTTTAGTCCGTGGCCTGCCGCAAGTCCATGGGTAGCAAGTCTCTCATGGAGATTTTAACGGTCTCGTGAACCTGACACTGCAAGCATGGTACAAAGTTCCAGATTGTATATATTTTGCCTTTATTCCAGTATGCGCATTAAGTAAACCAGATATGGATGATCAAACCTCTAATACGTCGCGTAATGACACTGATCAAGTGTTGTTATCACGTGTGATGACACATGATCGCGACGCATTCCGTGAGCTATATCTTGTCTATCACCGGCGGCTCTCACGCTTTCTACTGCGATTGACGCGTCGACACGATCTGATCGAGGAAATCATCAACGATACCTTATGGGTGGTATGGAAACAGGCAGCGGGGTTTCGTAATGAATCACAGGTTTCAACCTGGATTATGGGCATTGCCTACCGTCAGACATTGAAGGCATTACGGCAACGCTACCCTGTCAACGAAAGCAATCTTGTAGATATTGATGAGGCAGCCTTGATCGCACCTGATTCCAGTTCTGTAAATGAAACTCAGGAATGGATTATGCAAGGCTTAAAGCAGTTGTCACTGGAACAACGATTGGTGCTTGAATTTGCTTACGATATGGGTCATTCATGTGAGGAAATCTCGGAAATTATGAGCTGTCCAGTTAATACTGTAAAAACCCGTTTGTTTCACGCACGCCGTAAGCTGCGGGAAATTTTGCCTGAACTAGCCGGCTCTACTGAGTAATGTTGCCATGACTAATCATGTAGTTGAATTAATACCTTGGTATGTCAATGGCCGCTTATCGCCTGAGGATAGGATGCGTCTGTCGGCACATTTACAGGATTGCTCACGATGCAATCGAGAATTGAATCTGCAGCGACAAATATACGCTGCCGTCAATACTTCTGGCAAAGTTGAAATTGCACCACAACCCTCATTCAATAAGTTATGGAATCGAATTGTTACCGAAGAAACCGAATCTGAGACTGCGCTGCTACAACCACGTCAATCTAACGGTGTTTCAATGGCAATTAAGCAATTAATGCAGTGGATTGGTTCTCGGTGGATGCCGTTCACGTTGGTGGTTCAAACTGTGGGCATTGCAATGTTGGTGCTTGTCATTATCACTCATGCAAGTAATCGCAATGAGAATACTGCAAACCTATACCGAACGGTTACTAGTAGCGCTCCCAGTTCGGGCACCGTTATTCATGTGGTATTTGATGATGCAACCAGATTGGTTGACATTAAGGACATTTTATTACGATCTGGTTTACAAGTTGTTACAGGTCCGACCCTCGCCGGAGTGTATGCCTTAAGCCCGGCGGGGAAGCAAGCCGATTTTGACGCTCAAACAGCGGTACGGGCGTTACGCGATGACCCGCGCGTGCGTTTTGCAGAATTGTCGCATCAGTGATAGATAGTGATTAACAATGATTAAATATTTTCTTTTTATTGCCCTATTAATTGGGCTGGACGGATGTGTCACAACGCAACCGGATGGAAGCTACGATGTAGCGTTACGCGAACATCCGGATCAGTTTTTGGTGTTGGCGGTTCGTAATGAGATTGATAGCAGTACCCAGATCGGCTCGGGATCGCGCGGCTATCAGGCAGGCTCAACCTACATGCAATCTGCAAGAGCACGTCATTTGTTGCAGCACATCGCCAGTGACTATCAATTGCAGTTAGTTCGTGGTTGGCCAATTCAGGTACTGGCCATGCAATGCGTGGTGTTCAAGCCGATCAACGGCACTACGGATGAATTGATTGGAAAATTACAACATGATCCTCGTGTCATGCTTGTCCAATCATTACAAACATTTTCCACCAACACAGCCCCTAAACTTGACGAAGCGTCTGCAACTCCGACGTCGATTCATCACGACTATGTGTCGTTGCAATTAGGGATGCAACGTATGGAAGTTGCTGATGCACATCGATGGTCAAAAGGCCGGGGTGTTGGGATTGCCGTCATTGACACTGGGATCGATAGCACACACCCCAATTTGAAAAATCGTATTAGCAAACAACGTAATTTTGTTGATGACAATAAACCGCAATTCAATATGGATCGTCATGGTACGGCAGTCGCAGGAGTCATTGCCGCCAATTCCGATAACCGTGCCGGTATTGTGGGTGTCGCACCAGAGTCAAACTTGATTGCACTGAAGGCGTGTTGGCAGCTGCAAGCTGATCGAGACGATGCACGTTGTAATTCATTTACCTTGGCTCAAGCATTGTCAGGCGCGATAGACATGCGTGCCCAAGTGATCAATCTAAGTGTGGTGGGTCCTCCTGATCCACTGCTCTCTGCGTTGATCAAACAAGCCCAAAATGCGGGAATCATCGTGGTCGGTGCTG
>JAICKZ010000141.1 GCA_025927665.1 Steroidobacteraceae bacterium
GGTTGAAAATGTTGATTTGGGCAATGATGTGTATGTAGGTATGTTCTTGTCTGCACACAATGGACAGGGCATGGCGCAAGCCGTATTTCGTGATGTGCGCATCATTCATCCAGCAAAGCTCGACTTCGTGCCCTATCACGATTACATTGGTTCGCAATTGGAGTTGCTTGATGTTGCAACGGGACATCGCCAAATTGTTTACAGCTCTGCCGATCCTTTCGAAGCACCCAATTGGAATGTTGATGGGCAATCATTGCAATTCAACAGTAGCGGTGCCGATCCCGACAAGCGTGGACGTCTCTATCGATTCGATCTAGTAACACGCCAACCTACGTTAATTGACACGGGGTTTGCACATCGCCTTAACAACGATCACGTGTTGTCATTCGACGGCAGCATGGTGGGCATCAGCGATCAAACAACGGACAAGGGCGAGTCCACTATCTTCACACTGCCATCAACTGGTGGCATTCCAAAACGCATTACGCCACTTACTCCGTCTTACCTGCATAGCTGGTCACCCGATGGAAAGTACCTGCTATATACCGGTGGTCGCAAAGGTGAGTGGGACATTTATCGCATTCCTTCCGATGGTAGTGGTGCTGAAGTTCAACTGACTAAAGCAAGTGGATTGAACGACGGTCCGGAATATTCACGCGATGGTAAGTACATTTATTTCAACTCTACTCGCAATGGTAAAATGCAAATCTGGCGCATGAAGGCTGATGGTTCTGAACAAGTGCAACTTACCAACGACGAATACAACAACTGGTTCCCGCATGTATCACCCGATAATAAGTGGCTGTGCATCATCAGTTACGTCGATGAAATCGGACCCAAGGAGCATCCTTACTACAAGCGTGTGTATTTACGGCTGATGCCCATCGATGGCGGCACGCCAAAGGTGATTGCCTACGTATATGGTGGCCAAGGTACGATCAATGTTCCTTCATGGTCACCTGATGGCAAAATGTTGGCCTTTGTTAGCAATACCGATTTGAAATGATGAGGGGTTATCATGAGCTCATTCTCGCGTCGAAAATTTATTACTAGCGCTGCGGCGTTATCATCAATTCCATTAGTGGGTACTACTATGAGTAATGTATTAGCAGAGTCATCAAAGAAACCATTGGGTTTTGCATTGTGTGGATTGGGCAAGCTCAGCGCCGAACAAATTGCGCCTGCATTGCAACACACCAAGTATGCAAAGCTCACCGGTATTATTACGGGCACACCGGCAAAGGCCACTGCGTGGAAACAGAAATACAATATTCCCGACAAGAATATCTACAACTACGACAACATGCACGAGATGGTGAACAATCCCGACATCGATGTGGTGTACGTGGTCACGCCCAATGCCCTGCATGCACGCGATACCATCGCTGCAGCCAAAGCAGGCAAGCATGTGTTCTGCGAAAAGCCAATGGAAGTTTCAACGGCAAAATGTCAACAAATGATCGAAGCCTGCAAACAGGCAGATCGTCTTTTGGGCATTGCTTATCGTTGTCAATTTGAAGCACATCATTTGGAATGTATTCGCATTGCACGGGAAAAAGAATTTGGCAATTTGAAGATGATCAATTCTGGTTTTTGTATCGACAACGGTGATCCAAAACAATGGCGTTTGAATCATGCATTGGCAGGTGGCGGATGTTTAATGGATGTTGGTATTTATGCACTGCAATCCGCCTTGTACTTGACAAGCGAGTTGCCGATTTCAGCAACGGCTGTCACCACTGTTACGAATCCAGAGAAATTCAAAGAAGTGGAAGAAACCATTTCCTTTCAATTGAAGTTTCCCAGTGGCGTCGTTGGTAATTGCACAGCGTCTTACAATGCGATCGATAATGCCGGTTTCAGAGTGGTTGCGGAACGTGGTTGGTATGGTCTTGACTATGGCTTTTATTACAACGGCACGCGAGGCATACGCAGCGACGGCAAGCCATTGCAATTTGCAGACAAGGAGTATGGAAGCAGCGAAAAAGATACGTGGCCACAATTTGCCAAAGAGATGGATGACTTTGTTCAATGCATTCTCAATCACAAACCCACGCGCGTTCCCGGAGAAATGGGATTACGAGATGTAAACATCATGCTGAAAATTTACGACGCGGTGAAAGCAGGCAAGTCGGTCAGTTTGGCTTAAACAACAGTCATGAAGTATGGAGTCGTGTTGTTGTGTGCATTGCTTAGCGCCTGCGCCACACCAACAACACGTCCCGCGCGTTCTTCCTATGGATGCATGGTGGCAGTGCGTGATTCGTTACCCAAAAATCTTTTCGATAAACGCGCGCATTGCCTCGCTTCCGCATTGATTGCACAACAATGCAGTGTTGCGGAAGCCTATCTTGCCGGTGCTGGCAAAGAGATACGCGATCTATTTGTTCCGAGTGATACGGCGGAATGGGCCGATTGGCAAGCGGATCGCGTGGGCATTGCTTGCGCCAAAGATCATCATGGTATTGATGACATCGGTGATTGTTGTGCAGGGTACGGTTGGTAATTCTTCTTACGTAGAATGGTTGGCGGCTCTTCGTATAATCATCATGATTTGCTAATGGTGGGACATGTCTGACCCTGTACTCTAATAAATTGCACTTTGCCACTCCCGCGAAGGCGGGAATTCAGTAAAACCACTTCCTTACTGGATTAGATTTTGTACCGAATGACTTCATTACTCGACAATTTCGACGCCGCTACTTCACCCGCTAGTCGACCATTGCGATTTGTTACCAATGCGATGCTTGAGAAATTATTCAATGATGTATTAAAGAATCACGATGGTCTTCGCGGTGCACATTGCATTCATGAATGGTGGATGCGTGGTGAAATGGCTGCCAACATCGAAGCCATGCTTGCCAAGTTGTGGCAACACGCTTCAGCATCGATTCCAGAATGGTTACCCATGCAACACATCAATTGGTTATCAACGGTGTATGAAGTTGCAGGCCGATTTAAAGATATCAAAAATGGTCGCAGCAATATTTATTTGGTGTTACTCGATTACAGCGATAGTCGTGCTGAACCACATGGCATTTATGTGGGCATGAGCAAGTACTCGGCGGCAGTACGATTTGATCAACACAAAGCAGGTGTACGTGCTGCGGGTAGTGTATTAAAGCGTGGGTTGGAAGTACTGACTGGCCCGGTATTACATTTACAGTACATTAAACGCAGCGAAGCAGAACGTATTGAAGAACAATTGGCTGAAGCGTTAAGGGCAGAAGGATTGTTTGTGCAGGGTGGGCATTGATAGTAAAAATATGCCAGACAGAAAATCTGTTTCATCATTCTTTAATCGGATTCCAGTTGCAATAAGCCTGGGCTGGAGATTTCCCTGTCTCACGGGATCCTGATAGTCTTGCACTTCGGCTAAGCAAATAAGTCGCAAGTCTATTCTCTTAATAGGTTGCGAATAGAAAAATTTGATGATACGAAGACGTAGGGGAAATGAATGAAGTGTAAAATCATCGCAGCATATCCCATTTATTCAAAGAATTATGTATTTATGCAGGAGCGAGAGTGAGCCTCGATTTATTACCAAAATTTATTTTGCAGAATTATGAACCGCACGAGTGGAAGCATGCTTGCGCAATTTTGCACCAAGATTTCCCCAATGAATGGAATGATATTTGTGAGGTTTTAACTAACTTTCGCTTTAAGCGTAGTTGGATCAACATAGGCGGTGGTCGTAAATCGAAAGTTTCTGAAGCAATTGATTCTAACCTCTACGCTAAAGGTTGGCAGGAACGGAAGTTTGATACTGAAATCTTAGTTGATAAATTATCTATCGAATCTCCTACCCACTCAGTAGATTGCTTCAAAAATCGTATTGCGCTGGAGATCGAATGGAATAATAAAGATCCATTTTTTGATCGCGATCTGAATAACTTCAGATTATTATTCGAGCTTAGAACAGTAAGTGTCGGTGTAATTATTACGCGATGCGATGACCTGCAAGATATTTTTCAGAAATTAGGTCGGGGGTCAAGTTATGGAGCATCTACGACGCATATGAGTAAATTGCTACCGCGTATTCATGGTGGCAGCGGTGGCGGTTGCCCGCTTCTTGTGTTTGGAATATCTAAAAAACTATATGTAGAGGATTGAGCGTGCGAAAAGCTATGGTAATAATTGAATTATGAAAATTCTAGAAAGCGCTGCGGCAGATCTGCTTAAGAAGCATGGCGGAAAACGTTACAGGACGATACTTGCTGACCCTCCGTGGCAGTTTCAAAATCGGACTGGAAAAATGGCACCGGAGCACAAGCGATTAGCTCGCTATAGCACAATGGAACTGGATGAGATTCTCGGTCTTCCGGTTCGCTCGTTGGCTGATGATACGTCACATCTTTATCTATGGGTGCCGAATGCTTTGTTGTTAGAGGGCATCAAGGTTTTGGAGGCATGGGGATTTAAATATAAGAGCAACCTTGTCTGGCACAAGATTCGTAAAGATGGTGGTCCCGATGGGCGTGGTGTTGGTTTTTACTTTCGTAATGTTACGGAATTAGTTCTGTTTGGTGTACGTGGCAAGAATGCGCGGACGCTTGCGCCTGGCCGTCGCCAGGTGAACTTTCTTGCAACCCGAAAGCGAGAGCATTCACGTAAGCCAGATGAGTTTTATGACATCGTGGAATCCTGTAGCCCGGGGCCGTATCTTGAACTATTTGCTCGAGGTGCGAGACCGGACTGGGCGGTCTGGGGTAACCAGGCAGATGATAGCTATTATCCAGATTGGGAAACGTACTCGAATCATTCACGCGCAGAGGTAATACCAATCACTGCGGCTAAAAAAATTCGAAAGAGAGCTTGATAAAATTATGGAGACTCGTGCTTGATAGTCTGAGCCCAACCTATTTCTTTTTCCTAAACACTTTCTCATCTTCATAAAACTCTCGATCTTGCTTTGGCCACCAACTCGGCACACCTAACACTGGCAGTGGTGTGAAGCGTGATGTACTTAGTTCCGTTGTGGCAAGATCATTTGCTACTTGTGCATCCAGCCATTCACGTTTTGAATCGTGAGACATTGAAAAATAGTGATCAGATGCAGTGACGACCCACAGATGTGCAGTGACTGCTTTATAGGGATTCACCAATTTTTCCATCAAGGCATGACCGAACAACCATACTTCAGCATCTTGCCCAAAGGTATTGCGTTGATCAATGAACGCACTTAACCATTGATGGTTTCGCAATGCATTCACCAATGCCTTACCTTGTGTGGTATCGCTGACCACCATCAATGCGGCATTTTCATCAAAGATTGTCGCGGCATCGCGTGCAGGACCGCGTGACTTACCGATGCCATTGCGAACAATCTGTGCTGTCTGCAATGCATTTAATTGCTTTTTGATATTAGGAAAGCTTAGCCATACCAGTGCATTGAAGAAGTCATGCAAATTTTCGCGTGTGGGTACTTTACCTGTTTCGCTGATGAAAGTTTCATAAGCCATGTCTTGTGGCAATGTCGCTTGATCGACAAAAGATAAAGGCAATCCGAGATGGTTGGACAATGATAGAGCAGCACATTGTTGATTCAATGCAGTACGCCAATTGATATGATTGGCAAGACACTTTGCCATAGTATTTATTGACGCATACCATGGCCGTGTCCAATCGATGGAATTGAGCATACTCATCGTGTCATTATGCCTGCCATCCCTCAGATGACAATCAAACCGTGATGAACCCCGCCTCAATACCACCCATTCTCTACAGCTTTCGTCGCTGTCCCTATGCCATGCGGGCGCGAATGGCATTGAATGTATCGAAAGTGGACCATGTCATTCGCGAGGTTGAGCTTAAAAACAAACCCACAGCGATGTTACAAGCTTCACCCAAAGGAACGGTGCCAGTATTGGTGTTGCCTGATGATCGCGTGATTGATGAAAGTTTAGATATCATGCGTTGGGCGTTGGCGCAAAATGATCCGGAAGGATGGCTATCAAGCAGTGATGCAATCAATCAAGCCATGAATGAGTTAATTTCCATCAACGATGGCGTCTTCAAGTTTCATCTTGACCGCATGAAATACCCGAATCGTTACGATGGTGTTGACCCTGTTGAGCATCGTGATGAAGCCGTTAAATTGTTAGCACCACTTGAATCGCGATTGCAGAACCATGCTTATTTATTTGGTAACACACCGATGCTCGCGGACGTCGCCATTTTTCCTTTCGTGCGACAATTTGCTCACGCGGATACGGAAGCTTTTTCGGCGTTACCGTATTCTGCATTACAAACATGGTTAATGAAGTGGGAAACATCGGTCTTGTTTAACACAGTCATGATCAAGCGATCTGTTTGGAAGCCGAATGATTTGACGTAAGGCTGCTTAAATTTGTAAAGCATGCTTGACAGTGTCTGTTGAGTGTTGGATAGTAAAGTATACTTTACACGAAAAAGGTTATGAATCCATTTAAAAACGCTTTTGTACGCGGAATGCTGTTTGCTCAATGGGCATATTGGTCTACGTGGGGCATGTGTATTTGGGCGCAGTTATATATGCCTGGTGGCTCGGTGCGCACTGTCCTTACTTTGTTGCCGATATTGCCTGGTGTGTTAATCATTGCAACAGGAATTTGGCAGTATCGCGCTTGTGATGAATATATTCGTCTACGAGTTCTGATGGCAGCCTCCGTCACGGCCGTAATCACTGCTGTATGGACGTTGACTTATAGCTATCTTGAATTGGTTGGATTGCCACGCCTGAGCATGATCTGGGTCTTTAACATTGGCTGGACAATATTTGTTCTCCTTATGATAAAACTGATACTAGAAGGCCATGAAAAACAGGTTATCTGAGCTACGTGCGGCGAATGGGTGGACTCAGAATGATCTTGCGATACGGTTAAAGGTGTCACGTCAAACTGTCAATGCGATAGAAACTGAGAGATACGAGCCCAGTCTGTCGCTAGCGTTTACAATTGCAAGGCTATTCAAATCAAGTATTGAGAAAATTTTTACACCAAAGTAGTTTGCTTGAACATCCGAAGTTGAGAGCCGATGTCATGCCACATAAATATGCGCAAACCTGAAGTAGACAATCTCTGTCCTTGCGGCTCTAACACCGAATACAAAAATTGTTGCGGCCGCTTGCATGCAGGTGAATCAGCACCGACAGCGGAAGCGTTGATGCGTTCGCGTTACACGGCATTTGTCATGCAGAACGAAGCTTACTTGTTAGCGACCTGGCATCCACGTACGCGACCTACATCCATACCTTTCGAACCGGGTACCAAGTGGTTGGGCTTAACGATTACTGATTCAAAAGTGATTGATGCCGATCATGCCGAAGTAGAATTTATTGCACGTTATCGTGTGGGCGGCGCATCGGCGATACGAGGTCATGAGCGCAGTCGCTTTGTACGCGAAGCAGATGGTTGGTTTTATTTGGATGGAAAAGCGATGGAGAAAGCGAAATAGATTGCGCGAGTTATTCGCTGTTCGCGACGTGGTAAAGGACGCATGATCTGTTGTGCTTAGACAGATAACAATATCGTTCACCCTGAGCTTGTCGAAGGGTTCTTGAGGCTTGGTTTGATGTGATTGAAGTGGGGAATGGTTCCTCTGTCGATACACTAGAGCTCACCATGAACGGAAGTCAGAGATCGTCAACTGCCGCGTTGGTAATACCAGTTACTGTGTTGCGATTTCGTTGGCAGCAATGCCCGGTAGTTGCCAAGTCGGATCAAGCTTGCCATCGACCAATGCAATACGTCGATCTGTGCCGCTGGCGAATACAGGATCATGAGTGACGGTGATAATTGTTTTACCTCTTTGCGTCGCAAGATCACGCAGAATCTGACGAACTGTTGCAGCAGAGGCAGTGTCGAGATTGCCAGTCGGTTCATCGGCAAGTATTAATACGGGATCATTGGCCAAGGCTCGTGCAATGGCCACACGTTGTCGTTGTCCGCCGGACATTTGATCAGGTCGTTTATACATGTGCTCGGCGAGTCCAAGATCGTTTAACAATTGCTGCGCACGCAAATCAATTTCGTTGGGAGCAAGTTTTGCCAATCGTGTCATGGGTAACTTGACGTTATCCAGAGCGGAGAATTCTGAAAGCAAAAAATGAAATTGAAATACAAAACCCAACTTCGCCAATCGCACATCGGCCAATGCATCTTCATCGTATCCGGAGGTGTCAACGCCATCCAACCATAGTTGACCACTACTAGGGACATCCAACAATCCCA